>JAUMEU010000136.1:0-2962 GCA_032120295.1 Opitutales bacterium
CCAAGAAGGGCATGGTCGCCCCGATCGTGGTCACCGACAACGAACGGCTGATCGTCAGCCGCCAGCTCATCGTCACGCAGGCCCGTCGCCGCTTCGAAGCGGCCTCCCTGGAGCTCTCGCTGTTCTATCGCGGACCCGACGACCTGCCCATCACGCCCGCCCGTGAACGCCTGCCGAAGGACCTGCCTGTCGCCGAACTGCCTGAGCGCATGGGCGACGTCTCGCTGCTCGAAGCCGTGGCCGAACTCCGCCCCGAACTCCGCCGCGTCCGCCTGCTGAAGGAGAAGGTCGAGATCGACCTGCGTCTCGCCCGTAATGCCACGTTGCCGAATCTCGACCTGACCTTCGGGATCACGCGCAATCAGGGCGACGGACCATATGACGATGTCCGTCGTGATGAATCTCGCGCCGGCCTGGAGTTCCGTCTGCCGATCCAGCGGAACGAGGCCTTCGGCCGTACGCAGGTCTCCGAAGCCGAACTACGTCGCCTCGATCAGGACCTCTATTTCGTCCGCGACCGCATCCGCGTCGAGGTCAAGGACGGCTGGTCCGCCCTAGCCGCCTCGCATGAGCTGCTCGGCGCCGCCCGTCGTAACGTCGAGCTTTCGAACATCCTCGTGAAGGCCGAGCAGACGCGTTTCAACCAGGGCGCCACCGATCTCCTGGCCTTGCAGATCCGCGAGCAGGCCCTGTTGGAAGCCCAGTTCTCGGAAGTCACGGCGCAGGCGGACTTCTTCACCGCGCTCGCCGACTACCGCGCCGCGATCGCCGCCGACCTCAAGAAGTAGGCCGGCGGTCGGTCAGGCTTTGCGGGCGATCTTGCCCGTCAGCGGGACCGCGAGGGCGAGGGTATTGGAGATCGTGCCGTACTTCCGGATATTGGTATGCAGTAGCTCGATCCGGTGGTCGGGCTCGTCGGTGTCGACGGTGATGACGTAATCGATCGAGAGCAGTTTCGGCGGGCTGTCCTGGCGGACCGCATGCAGGTTCACCTCGATTCCTCTCAGGCTGAAATCGATCACCGGTAGGACGCGTTCGGCGCCTTTGATCAGGCACGCCGAGAGGGCGCCGAGGAGTAGCTCGACCGGGTTGAAGGCGTCGGCCCGTCCCGCCAAGTCCGTATCGGCGATGAGGCTGGCCTCCTTTGCAGAGACCAGGCTGCCGTGGCTGTCGAGGCGATGCGCGCTGACGTGATATTCGAGCATGGGGAGAGGATCAGCGGGCGAGCCAACCGCCATCGACGGCGAGGCTCTGGCCGGTGATGAAGGAGGCTTCCTCCGACGCAAGGAAGAGGATGGCGGCGGCGACTTCCTCCGGCGTGCCCATGCGTCCGAGCGGATGCATGCCTTCGATGGCCCGGCGGGCTGCCGTGTCCCCTGCGCCGAACGCGCGGTCGATCATGTCGGTCTGGATGGCGCCGGGGGCGACGGCGTTGACGCGGATGCCGTGGCGGGCGACCTCGAGCGCGGCCGCTTTGGTGAGGCCTTCGACGGCATGCTTGCTGGCGACGTAGGCGGCGCAGGTCTCCAGGCCGATATGGCCGGCGACCGAGCTGACGTTGACGATCGCGCCGCCGCCGGAGCGGTGCAGGGCGGGAATCTCGTGCTTCAGGCACCAGAGCACACCTTCCGTGTTCACGCCCAGCGTACGGCGGACGTTGGCGTCGGTCTGTTGTTCGAGCCGCAAGGTCTGATCGCCTTCCGTGCCGGCGTTGTTGATGGCCACGTCGAGCCGTCCAAAGACCTCCATGGCGAGATTAACCGCCAGGATCGTGTCGGTTTCTTTGGCCTGATCGGCCACCACATAGCGGGCGTCGCCGCCCGCCGCCTTTATTTCGGCGAGCAGCGCAGGTCCGCTTTCCGCTTTGAGGTCCGTGAGGATCAGGCGATAGCCCAGTCGCGCGAAAGCGAGGGCGGTGGCCCTGCCGATGCCCGCGGCGGCACCGGTGATGAGGACGACGGGCGCAGGTTTCATGACCACCATTTTCGCCAATAAAGACCGGGGTGTCAAAGGCACTCGGCTTCGCCGAAATGCCTTAACCTGACTCACGTATCCGCGTGAGTCTGCGAAGAGGGGAAGTTCCCCAGCGAAGATGAGCTTACGCCGATTTGAGCGAAGCCATGTCGATCACGAAACGATATCGTACGTCCTGCTTGATCATGCGGTTCCAGGCTTCGTTGATCTTCTGAATGGGAATCAGCTCGATGTCCGAGACGATCCCGTGCTGGGCGCAGAAATCGAGCATCTCCTGAGTCTCGGCGATACCGCCGATGCAGGAGCCCGCGAAGTTACGGCGGGGCATGATCACGCTGAAGGCGTGGACCGCCAAAGGCTTCTCCGGTACGCCGACGAGGCAGAGCGTGCCGTCGAGCTTGAGCAGGGCCATGTATGCGTTGAGGTCGTGCTGGGCCGACACGCAGTCCAGGATGAAGTCGAAGGAGCAGCCATGCTTGGACATCGCGGCGGGGTCGGTGGAGACGACGACCTCATGAGCGCCGAGACGGAGCCCATCGGCGACCTTGGAGGGAGAGGTCGTGAAGAGCACGACGTGGGCGCCGAAGGCGCGGGCGAACTTCACGCCCATGTGGCCGAGACCGCCGAGGCCGACGACGCCGACCTTCTGGCCCGGGCCTACCTTCCAGTGGCGGAGCGGCGAATAGGTCGTGATGCCCGCGCAGAGCAAGGGAGCGGTGGCAGCGAGATCCAGGCCCTGTGGGACGCGCAGGGTGAAGGCCTCGTCGACGACGATGGCGGACGAGTAACCGCCGAAGGTATGGCCGCCGAGGTGCTTGTCGGGGCTATTGTAGGTGAAGGTCGCCCCGGTGAGGCAGAACTGCTCGAGGCCCTGCTGGCAGCTCGGGCAGGTGCGGCAGGAGTCGACCATGCAGCCCGTGGCGGCGATGTCGCCGACCTTGACCTTGGTCACCTGGGCGCCCACCGCGGTCACGCGGCCGACGATCTC
>JAUMEU010000137.1:0-2185 GCA_032120295.1 Opitutales bacterium
GGCCTAGCAACCGAGGATCTCGCGGATCTTCGTGCGACGGTAGCGGAAGATGCCCTCCACCTTCTTCTTCACGAACGGATAGGCGACCTCGCCGAACGGCCAGAGAGGCAACTTATACAGCACCTCGTCGTCCATGCGCGTCTTGCCGCCTTCGTCGGCGAACGTGTGCGTGTGGAACCAGACGGCGTAAGGACCCTTGAGCTGCTCGTCGGCGAAGACATAAGGCGGATCCCAGTGGGTGATGCGCGTGCGCCAGCCGAACGGGATGCCGTTGAGCGAGAGGCTGTAGTCGATCAGCGTACCCTGTCGCATCACGACCGGCAGCGGGGTCTTGATACGGAAGCTCAGTTCCGGCGGCGTGATCGCCTGGAGGTTCTCGGCCTTGGAGAAGAACTCGAAGACCTGTTCGATCGGCAGCGGCAGGAGCGTGCTCTCGAAGTAGCGGTGGACGCCGCGCGGGAGGGAATTAGGTTTCGCGAGATGGTCGCGGCGGTGGGCGCGGATGACGTCGCTGTAATCGGACACGGGAGAGGGCGTTGTGAGCAGGCTGGCGTGCCTGAGGCGGGGTGTCAATAGACCCCTCGGGGAAAGGGCTTGCCGAGCAGGCCGGTCGGGTTTCCCTTATCGGCAACCCTTTCCAATGGCCTCTCCCCATTCCCGCCGCCAGACCACCGGCGCCTTCGGCAACAACAAGCCTCGCGACATCAAGCGTGACTTCACCCGCCCCGAGCCCGCCCCGGTCGACACCACCCCGCGGGAGCCCTCCTTCGCCGACAAGCTCATCACCTTCTCGCAGCCCATCCTTGAGCAGGCCGGCGGCAACCACACCGCCGCCAAGGGAGCGATGAACGTCGCCATCCTCATCTGGAACGCCGCCATCGAAGGGGACGCCAAGATCGCCGACGCCAAGGTCCGCTTGGCCGCCCTCCCCGGCGCCACGGCCGTGCAGGTCGAAGAACTCGTCACCACCATGGTGGCCCGCAAAGCCGAGCTCTACCCCGAGGAGAAGCTCGTCGTGACCAATTTCATCCTCAAGTTCAGCCACAAGCAAGGCGCCCAGTTCCGCGTCTCGGCGGTCAATATCAACCCGGAAGGCGTCAAGAAAGCCGACCTTTCGGACATGGTGAAGGTCACGGCCTGAGGTCCGCGTTTTCCCATTTGCAGTCGGCTGGCGGGAGGTCTGATTGATGTGGCGCATGAACACCGTCGTCCTCCGCAACGCTGAGATCATCAACGAGGGCCGTCGCTTCCACGCCGATGTCCTCATCCGGGCCGGTCGCATCGAGCGCATCGGCGTCATCCCCGCCGGCACCCAGGCCGACCAGGAATACGACCTGACCGGCAAATTCCTCGTCCCCGGCCTGATCGACGACCAGGTGCACTTCCGCGAACCCGGCCTGACCCACAAGGCCTGCATCGCCAGCGAGGCCCGCGCGGCCGTGGCCGGCGGCGTGACCTCGTTCATGGAGATGCCGAACACGAATCCTCCGGCGGTCACGCATGAGGAACTCGCGAAGAAATATGCGGTCGGCGCGGCCACCTCGGTCGCCAACTACTCCTTCTTCTTCGGCGCCACCAACTCCAACGTCGAAGCCATCAAGGGCATCGACCCGCGCACCGTCTGCGGCGTGAAGATCTTCATGGGCTCCTCCACGGGCGACATGCTCGTCGACCAGGTCGCCACCCTCGAAGGCATCTTCCGTCACTCCCCCACCATCATCCTGACGCACTGCGAGGACACCCCGCGCATCAAGGCCGCCGAAGCGGTGGCCAAGGCCAGGTGGGGCGATGACGTCCCGGCCGCCGAGCACCCGCGCCTGCGCGACGCCGAAGCCTGCTACGCTTCTTCCTCGATGGCGGCGGAGCTCGCCCGTCGTCACGACGCGCGTCTGCATATCCTGCACATCACCACCGCCAAGGAGCTCTCGCTCTTCAGCGCCGCGCCGCTCAAGGGTAAGCGCCTGACCGCCGAAGCCTGCGTGCATCATCTCTGGTTCTGCGACGCCGACTACGCCCGCCTCGGCCACCAGATCAAGTGCAACCCCGCCATCAAGACCGCCGCCGACCGCGACGCGGTCCGCGCCGCCGTCGCCTCGGGCGTCATCGACGTGATCGCGACCGACCACGCCCCGCACACCTGGGACGAGAAATCGCAGACCTACTTCAAGGCCCCCGCCGGCCTGCC
>JAUMEU010000138.1:0-2376 GCA_032120295.1 Opitutales bacterium
TCGTCGACGGACAGATCGTGACCTCGCCCGAGCCGATGGTGCTCAACAGCCGTCGCGCGATGGACCAAGGTTATTATGGTTATCTGCCGGACGCCGGCGGCGACCGCTACGCCATCCCGCTGGACCAGAAGCACACCGTCTCGGCGAAGTATTACTTCGCGCTCGGCGACAACTCCGCCAACAGCTTCGACTCGCGTGGCTGGGGCGAAGTGCCCGCCGACGCCGTCGTCGGCAAGCCGCTCTTCATCCTGCACCCGTTCACGTCCCACTGGGGGCCGGCGAAGTAGTTTAGGGGTAGGGGCAGGGGTAGGGGTAGGGGTAGGAGATAGAGTATTGAGTATGGAGTATCGAGTATCGGGGGAGTGATGCCTTGAGGTAGGGACCGCACCACGTGCTGTCCTTGGACTTAGGTAGGGCTGACCGGCTCGGTCAGCCTTCCTTAGCGTTTCCTCGGCTGAGCGGGGCGCTCAGCCCTACCCATGCCTTGCCTACCCCGCCCCCTATCCCTACCCCTGTCCCTGCGCTGCGTCGCACCACCATGCCCTGGACCCTTTACCGCCACTACAAAGGCAACCATTACCTCCGGCTCGGGGTCGCCGCGCATTCCGAAGACCTGTCGCCGCAAGTGGTCTACCGCTGCCTCTACGATAATCCCGAGGCGCGTACGTGGGTGCGTCCGCAGCCGATGTTCGAAGGCACGATCGAGGACGGCCGCCCGCGTTTCACACCGGTGGGACGGCTGCGTCTGGTGCAGCCCGAGGACCTGCGCATCGTCCTGGCGTTCGGTTATGATGCCTGGAAGCACGGCAAGACCTTCGACCAATACTGCGCGGACAAGGATAGCGACCCGAACCATGTGCGCGGCACCCGTTACCTGCTCGAGGATGCGTCCGGTCAGCCCGTCTCGGCGCTCAACGTCCTGCGCTTCCGCGAAAGCCTCATCGGTTTCGCCTCCGTGGCGACCTCGCCGGAGCAGCGTGGCAAGGGTTACGCTTCGCTGCTGCTGCGCGCCGTCATGGAGCTCCATCGCTTCGCCCAGCTCGACACGCGCTTCCTGCTCTTCTCCGAAGTGAAGCCGACGATCTATGAACGCCACGGCTTCCGCGTCCTGCCGACGGAACACCAGCGTTTCCCGAAGTCCCTGGCCATGGCTACCGGCGAGTCGCCGCTCAGCGCGACCGAAGCCGAGTTCCTGAAGGCCTATTTCTAGGCGGGCGATTACTTCTTCGCCAGGGAGACGAGGGCGACCTTCTCGAGCCACTCGGCGATCTTCGGGTATTCGGAGGGCGCGAAGGCGTGGCCGACGCCGGCCATCTCGCTGCCGACCACGGTCGCTCCCTTGGCCTTCAAGGCCGCGGGCAGGTGGCTGGTATTCGGCTTGTTGGAGCCTTTCATTTCGCCCCAGCAGGCGTAGGCGAACTTGCCTTTCAGGTCAGGCAGGGCGCCGAGCGAAGTGTAACCGGTGCCGCCGCCGTCGGCGAAGAGGAAGACCCCGAAATAATCCGTGAGCTTCGGACGGCCGCTCAAGCGGAGCATGCCGTCGATGGCATGGCCGCCGTTGCTGAAGCCGGCGATGATCGAGCGGGAGCGGTCCAGGTTGGGGATGACCTTCGCGATCTCCTCCAGCATGAAGCGATGGTAGGCCCAGACCTTGGCGTAGTCGCCGACCATATTCGCCTGCTTAGGATTGTTGGCGCCCTTCGGGTAGGGCAGGCCGACGAGGATGAAGTCGCCCGTGGGCAGGAAGGAGCCGTTGGGCTGGTTGCCGCCTTCGCCGCCGCCGAGCCACACGACCAGCGGGTATTTCTTCGCCGTATCGTAGTTCGCCGGAAGCTTCAGATGGCACGCCGCCCGGGCGCCCTTGCGGTCGACGGTCAGTTCCGAGAAATCAAAGCGCAGAGTAGCCCCGGGCGCGACCTGCGCTTTCAGCTCCGTCCGCGGGACGGCTACCTCGGTTGACGCCGCGGGTTTGTTCTCCGCCACCAAGGACGCACAACAGGCGAATACGGCGATGAGGACCGAACGCATAGCGTGTTTTAGTCTGTGGCCTTTGGCAGGGACAGAGTAAAGTAAGGGGTCAGACCGCTTCTGAGCGATATCTGTCAGAAGCGGTCTGACCCCTTACCGGAACGACTTCTTCCGCCAGGCGGCGTCGGCTTCGCGGTCGGTGCGGAATTCGATGATGCGTACTCCCTTGCCGCGGATCTCGAGGAGACGACGCAAGCCACTCCAGCTTTCGGCGAGATCGTGTCGCACCTTATGCGCGGCGCAGAGCTTGCCGAGGTCGGTCGCCTGCGGCGTGCCCCAGAGCTGTTCGAACCGGGCGCTCTGCGCGACGGCGAGGTGGTTGAAGATGCCGCCGCCTTGGTTGTTGAT
>JAUMEU010000139.1:0-6775 GCA_032120295.1 Opitutales bacterium
CCCTCGCCCAGATCAACCCCGAAGTCCCGGTGAAGAAGGTCGTCTAATCCGCCACCCGAAACCTTACCCATGAGCGAAGTCTTCCACGTCGTCCCCCGCGCCGCCCACGAGGCGCTCGTCACCGCCGCCTACGTCAAGCGCGGCTTCGGCGCCAAGGAGTCCGCGCAGGCCGCCCAGATGGCCAGCATGGCCACGCACCACGGCATCCGCACGCACAACGCGCTGAAGGCCCTCCACCTCGACGAACTCTTCGGCTCCGGCGCCAAGGTCCCGGGCTGCACGCCCAACGCCACCGTCACCAGGAAGGCCACGCGCTTCGAGGCCGCGGAAGTCTGGGACGCCCACCAGAAGCTCGGCCAGGCCGTCGCCGTCGACGCCATCGAGCGCTGCATCGAGCTCGCCGACAAATACGGCGTGGGCACGGTCTCCGTCGACAACGCCTTCCACTACCTCTGGGGCGGCGGCTACGTGATGGAAGCCGCCAAGCGCGGTTACATCGCCTACACGAACTGCACCGCCACGCTCGCGGAAGTCGTCCCCTTCCAGGGCAAGTTCCCGACGCTCGGCACCAACCCGCACTCGTGGGGTTTCCCGACGACCAAGGAACTGGGCTTCCCGATCGTGATCGACTGGGCCACTTCCGTCATCGCCATGGGCCGCGTCCAGGTGCTCAAGCGCGAAGGCAAGATGCTCCCGCCTGACGCCGCCGTGGACAAGGACGGAAAGGTCACCCTCGACCCGAACGAAGCCGTCTCGCTCATCCCCTTCGGCGCGCACAAGGGCTACGGACTCTCGCTCATCAACGAAATCGTCGCCGGTTTCATCGGCGGTTCCCTGCCGACCATCCGCAGCCGCACGCACGTCCCCGGAGAGAAGCAGGCCTGCGCCTTCTTCTTCCAGGTGATCCACCCCGAGGCCATGAGCTCCGGAATCTTCGCCCAAAGCCGCACCCAAGGCCAGAACGTCAAGGCGGTCCTCGACGACATCCTCGGCCACGGCAACGAGAAGTGCATGCTCCCCGGCCAGCTCGAGGCGACCTTCGCCGCGCGCAGCCAGAAGGCCGGCGGCCTCCTCTTCTCCAAGGCCGAAGTCGAAGCCTTCAACGAGATCGCGTCCCACATCGGCCATCAGCCGTTCGACCTCGCCGCGCTGCCCACCGGCTGACCCCCCTCACCTCTAATCCAACCCTCCCCACCACCACCATGGCTCTTCAGATCAAGTCGGCGAAGGAATGCGCCTTCGACCAAGTCTCCCTCGGCGAAATCATGCTTCGTCTCGACCCGGGCGAAGGCCGCGTGCGCACCACGCGCCAGTTCCAGGCCTGGGAAGGCGGCGGCGAGTACAACGTCGCCCGCGGCCTGCGCAAGTGCTTCGGCCTGCGCACCTCCGTGTGCACGGCGTTCGTCGACAACGAGGTCGGTCGCCTGCTCGAGGACTTCGTGATGCAGGGCGGGGTGAACACCGACTTCATCAAGTGGCGCGAGGACGACGGCATCGGCCGCACGGTCCGCAACGGCCTTAACTTCACGGAACGCGGCTTCGGTATCCGTGGCGCCGTCGGCGTCCCGGACCGCGGCAACACCGCGGCCTCGCAGATCAAGCCCGGCGACTTCGACTGGGAGCACCTCTTCGGCAAGCTCGGCGTCCGCTGGCTTCACACGGGCGGTATCTTCGCGGCCCTCTCCGAGACCACCGCGCTGGCGACCATCGAGGCCGTCAAGGCCGCCAAGAAGCACGGCACCATCGTCTCCTACGACCTGAACTACCGCCCTTCCCTCTGGAAGACCATCGGCGGCCTCAAGAAGGCCCAGGAAGTGAACCGCGAAATCGCCAAATACGTCGACGTGATGATCGGCAACGAAGAAGACTTCACCGCCTCCCTCGGTTTCGAGGTCAAGGGCGCCGACCACAACCTCGCGCACATCGAGACGCAGGCCTTCAAGGACATGATCGCTGAGGCCGTGAAGCAGTTCCCGAACTTCAAGGTCGCCGCGACCACGCTCCGCCGCGTGATCACCGCCACGAAGAACGACTGGAGCGCCATCTGCTGGCACGACGGCAAGTTCTACGACAGCATCGCGTTCCCCGAGCTCGAGATCCTCGACCGCGTCGGCGGCGGCGACAGCTTCGCCTCGGGCCTGGTCTTCGGCTTCCTCGAACACAACGACGCCCAGAAGGCCGTGAACTATGGCGCCGCCCACGGCGCGCTGGCGTCCACGACCCCCGGCGACACGTCGATGGTCACCCGTAAGGAAGTCGAGAAGCAGCTCGCCGGCGGCGGCGCCCGCGTCGTCCGCTAACCCTCCCCTCCCCCTCCAGTCCTCAAGCCCTCCAGCCCTCGATCTCTATGTCCTCCCTCGATCTCTTCTCCCTCAAGGGCCGCACGGCCGTCGTCATCGGCGGCACGGGTGAACTCTGCGGCGCCATGGCCGAAGGCTTCGCCTCCGCCGGCGCCCATGTGATCCTCGTCGGCCGCGACCCCGCCAAGGCCGACGCCCGTCTGGCCAAGATCAAGGCCGCCGGCGGTTCCGGCGAGTTCCTCTCCTGCGAAGCCACCGATAAGGCCGATCTCGTCAAGCTCCGCGACGGCATCCTCGCGAAGCACGGCAAGGTCGACGTCCTCGTCAACGGCGCCGGCGTCAACTCCGCCACGCCCTTCTTTGAAATCGATGAAGCCCAGCTCGACCGCATCCTGACGGTGAACATCAAGGGCGTCGTCTTCGGCTGCCAGGTCTTCGGCGAAGCGATGGTCGCCGCCGGTTCGGGCTCGATCATCAACCTCGGCTCTGAGTCGGGCATCCTGCCGCTCTCCCGCGTCTTCACCTACTCGGCCTCCAAGGCCGCCGTGCACAACCTCTCGAAGAACCTCGCCCGCGAATGGGCCGCCAAGGGCGTGCGCGTCAACACGCTCGTCCCGGGCTTCTTCCCGGCCGAACAGAACCGCAAGGTGCTCACCCCGGAGCGCGTGGCGATGATCCTCGGCAAGACCCCGATGAACCGCTTCGGCGAAGCCAAGGAACTCATCGGCGCCTCGCTCCTCCTCGCGTCCGACGCCGGTAGCTTCGTCACCGGCGCCGAGATCGTCGTCGACGGCGGCTTCGCCGCGATGTCCATCTAAGCGAGACCGAAGACGATGGCCTTCATGGACGACCACTTCATCCTCTCGACCGGTACGGCTCAGAAGCTTTACCACGGCGTGGCGAAGGACCAGCCGATCGTCGACTACCACTGCCACCTGAGCCCGAAGGACATCGCCGACGACCGTCGCTTCGAAGACCTCACGGCCATCTGGCTCGCCGGCGACCACTACAAGTGGCGCGCGATGCGGGCCAACGGCGTCAGCGAAGACCTGATCACGGGCGACAAGTCCACCTCGCGCGAGAAGTTCCAGGCTTGGGCCGAGACGGTCCCGTCCACGCTTCGCAACCCGCTCTTCCACTGGACGCACCTCGAGCTGCGCCGCCACTTCGGCATCCAGGACGTCCTCGAAGGCGCCACGGCCCAGAAGATCTGGGACGAGGCCAACCGCCAGCTGAAGCACGGCGACCTCACGGCCCGCGGCATCCTGAAGCTGATGAAGGTACGCGTCGTCGGCACCACCGACGATCCGGCCGACTCCCTCGACCTGCACCACCAGATCGCTAAGTCCGGCTTCGCCACCAAGGTCGTCCCGACCTACCGACCCGACGCCTGCCTCAAGGTCCGCTCCCCGGAGCGCGTCCAAGCCTGGGCCAAGCGCCTCGCCGCCTCCACGGGCAAGGGCGCCGACACCTTCGCCGGCCTGATCGCCGGACTCAACCAACGCCACGACGACTTCGCCGCCGCGGGCTGCCGCGCCTCCGACCACGGCCTCGATTACCTGCCGGACGCCGCCTGCACCGAAGCCGAAGCCAAGGCCATCTGGGAGAACGCCATCGCCGGCAAGGCCGCCACGCTCGAAGAAGCCGAGAAGTTCACGGCCTTCATCATGCTGCACGTCGGCCGCCTCAACCACGCCAAGGGCTGGGCCACCCAGCTCCACCTCGGCGCCGTCCGCGATCCGAACCTCGGCCTGCTCAAGCGCCTCGGCTCCGACGCCGGTTGCGACACCATCGGAGACTTCCGCCAGGGCCCCGGCCTCGTCCGCTGGTTCGGCACGCTCTCGGGCGAGAACGCCCTCGGAAAGACCATCCTCTACAACCTCAACCCCGCCGACACGGCCCTCTTCGCCTGCCTCCCGGGCTCGTTCCAGGACGGCGTCACTCCGGGCAAGATCCAGTATGGCTCGGGCTGGTGGTTCCTCGACCAGGAACGCGGCATGCGCGACCAGATGAACGCGTTGTCCGACCTCGGCCTGCTCAGCCGCTTCATCGGCATGATCACCGACTCGCGCTCCTTCCTCTCCTACCCGCGCCACGAATACTTCCGCCGCATCCTGTGCGACCTCGTCGGTCAGGACGTCGAATCGGGACGCATCCCGGACCGTAAGGACTGGAACGAACGCCTGATCGCCGACGTCTGCTACGGCAACGCCAGCCAGTACTTCGGCTTCAAGAGCTGACGAGGCACCCTGACCGGCTCGGCCTGTGACTCACGGCCAGTCGGTCAGCGGCCTTGCAGGCTCCTCCAAGTCAGCGGGAGCTTCTCGCGAACGAGCTTCGCGGTCGGGGCCGGCAGCATGTCCGCCGTAAGCGGAACGTTGATCGTGTCCTCGCGTCCGACCTGACCAGGCTGGCGTCCATATTTATATTCGAAAGCCAACGAACCGTCGGCAGCGAGGCCGACGCCCGGCCAAGCGGGATTAGGCACCGAGACGAAGAAAAGATCCCGGGTAAGCGACTTGGTATCAGCCATCATCCTAGCGCCATGGAGCGAGCGCCAGAGCGCCTCGGCCGTCCAGGCCGCGGGATTGACCTGCTTGAGCCGAGGCGCGACGAGCGTCGCGTAGGGCTTCCGGCCATCCGTATCGGAGTAATCGCGCCAATAGGCGAAAGCCTCGGAGATTTCGTCGGCGACCAAGGGATAATGGGTGCAGCCCAGCATCAGGGTCTCGATCGTCGCGGCCTTGTCGGCGGCGGCCGACTTCAGGAACGCTCCGACGTCGGCGCGGATGATGTCGCGGACGGGCGTCTTGACCGAAGGGTCGCCTTCGATCGCGGCGGCCAAAGTCGGAGACCCGAGCTGTCTGACTGGACGTCCGGTGACCTTGGCGATGGCCTTGGGATACGCATCAGAGGCGCAGGTCCCTACGGTGGCGAGCACGGCCACCCCGCCCTGCGCACCCTCCGCGGTCTCCGCGAGGCCTTGCGCGCCGGCTTCGACGACGCCGATGACGATGACCGGGATACCCCAGGCCTTCACGGCGGCGCGGATGTCTTCGAGCCCGTAAGCCGTGGCGGTATTGCAGGCGATGACGATCGCCTTCACCGGCGGCTTCACGCCACGGGCGTGGCGACGGCCGAGCAGGAACAGGGCGTCACGCAGGACGAGTTCACGTAGGAAGTCGGTCCGTCCCGCCGAAGCGTAGTTGCCGTAAGGCATGTTCGCTTGGTCGCCGAAATAGACGAAGCTCTCGCCGTCGAAATCCGGCACGCCGTCCGCGCCCTCCTTACCCGTGCGATTGTCATGACGGTCGTGGGCCTTGAGGGCCTCGAGAACCGTCAGGCCGCCGACGCCGGAGTCGAAGACGCCGATCGGCAGGTCGCGGAGGTCGCCACGGTAATCCGCCGCGACGAAGCTGGCCGGGACATCGCCCTGGGGATGGGCCTTGGCATGGCCGATCGCGACCGCGAGAGGGTCATCCGTCGCGCGTAAGACGACCGTGAAGGCGCAGAGCAGCGCGAGACGGAGAAAGGCAGCCATGATCAGGTGCGGTCGGTCCGGTAAACGCGCTGCACGCGCTGGGTGAGCGTGCACAGGGCTTCCCAGGGAATGCAGTCAGCCCACGCGCAGAACTCCGCCACGGTGATGCGGTCACCGACCTGGGCGCCGAGAATCGTGGCGACATCGCCCACCGCCGCGGCAGGGACGTCGGTGACGTCGACGATGGTCTGGTCCATGGTCACGCGACCGAGGATCGGACAGCGCACGCCGCGCACGAGGAAATGGCCGCGGTTGCTGGCGGCGGTCGGGACGCCGTCTCCGTAACCGACGGCGACGATGGCCACGCGGCTCGGCCGGGCGAGGACCTTGGTGCGGTTATAACTGACGGCCGTACCCGCCGGCAGGTCCTTGACCAAGACCACGCGGGCGTGGAAGGAAAGCACCGGCTCGGGACGGAGACTCGCGAGGAAAGACCCGGCGGACGGCGGCAGGCCGTATTGCATCAATCCCACGCGCACGGCGTTGAAAGGAGCCGCGGAAGAGAAGCTCTCGAGGCCGGCGCTGTTGTCGGCATGCACGAGCAGAGCAGCGCGGACCGAAGCGGGGATGGTCTCCAACAGACGCAGGAAGGTCGTGCGCTGTTCGCCGGTGAACGCCTGGTCGTGATCGGCGTCGGAAAAATGGGTGTAGACGCCGCGCCATTCAAGACCCGGCTCGGCGAGCACGAAGGCGAAGAGTTCCGCGGCCTGCTCGTGCCAGACGCCCGCCCGGCCCATGCCGGTGTCGACCTTCACATGGACCTTCGCGCGCCGGTCGCGGCCGCGGACGAGCGCGGCGAGCGCCTGCGCTTCGCCGAGGGAATTCAAGGTGATGTCGAGCCCCAGCGCGACGGCACGCGCGAGCTCGCCCGGCAAGGTCGGGCTGAGCAGGAGGATATCCGCGTCATGGCCGACTTCGCGCAGGCTCGCGGCCT
>JAUMEU010000140.1:0-2776 GCA_032120295.1 Opitutales bacterium
GGACGAGCTCCGAGGCGCCGAGGCGGAGCTCCGGACGATCGGCGTCGCGCAGCTGGGCCTCAAGGCCGTCGAGTCCGGCGAAGAACGGTTCGATCTGCGCGAAGAGCTTGCGCCCCGGGGCGGTCAGGCGGAACGGCACGCGCTCGAAGAGCCGTACGCCGAGATTCGACTCCAACGCGGCCATCTGGCCGCTGACGGCCGGCTGCTGGATGCCGTAAGGGATGTGCCGCACGGCGGCGCTGATGCCTTGGTGCTTCGCCACGTAATAGAACAACTCGAGATGGTGGACGTTCATGAACGGGGCGAGGCCTATGGTCACCGAACCCGGGGCCAAGGCAACCCCTGACCCCGCCCGGCCGATACCCCCTATCAGGTTTATCGATTAACGGTCCGACCGCCTCCGGCGGTATCATATTCACGTTATGAACCTGCTCTCCCTCCTCGCCCAGGCCCTCGGCGTCGTGATCCTCGCCGATTTCGCCGCCGGCGTCGTGCACTGGCTCGAGGACGCCTACGGCTCCGAGGACACCCCGGTCGTCGGGGCCCTGCTCATCCGCCCCAACATCATCCACCATCACTGCCCGCGCTATTTCACCCGCCTCTCTTGGTGGCAGAGCTCCTGGGACCTCCTGCTGCTCGGCGCACTGATCATCGGCGGCGCCGCCTGGGCCGGCGTGCTCACTTGGCACGTCTGGCTCTTCGTCCTCCTGAGCATCAATGCAAACCAGGTCCATAAATGGTCGCACCAAACGCGCGCCGAGAACGGCCCGGTCGTGGCCAAGCTGCAGGATTGGCGGATCCTGCTGACGCCGCGTCAGCACGCCGTCCACCATACCGACCCTAAGAACACCTACTACTGTCCGATCACCAATCTGGTGAACCCGGCCCTGGAGGCCGTGCGCTTCTGGGACTGCTTGGAGTCGGTCATCGAGACTCTGACCGGCGCGACCCATCGCCAAGATACCTCGAACCGCGGCGAAGGCCCGGCGCCCGCCTGGATCGCCGGCTACCGGCGCCCGGCGCCCGCGGCTGACCTTACTTCGCCATCGGGACCTGGGAATTGCCCATGAGGTAGGCGAGGAGGTCGCGCTGCTGCTCAGCCGTGAAGGCCTGCAGGAGCGCTTCCGGCATGAGCGAGATGGGCAGGGTGTCGCGCTTGGTGATGTCCTGCTTGTCGATCACGGTCTCTTGTCCGACCGATCGCAGCGTGAGCGTGCGCTCGCTCTGCGCGCCGACGATGCCGCTCAATACGCGTCCGTCTTTCAGCGTGATGCTGTTGAGATAATACGCGGCGTCCACGACGGCACTCGGGTCGACGATGTTCTCGATGAGGTAATTGAGGTCGTGACGTCCGCTGCCGGTGAGATCAGGCCCGAGCGCCCCACCTTCGCCGTAGAGCTTGTGACACTGGCCACACACGGCCGCATACAACGCCCTACCCTTGGCTTGATCGGCCTTGGCCAAGAAGTCGGCGGCGTGTCGCGCCTTCAGCTCGGCGACGAGCTTGAGCTTGTCGGCCGAGGTCTCCCGCGTCTCACCCCAGACCTTGCTGAGCAGCGCGTTGAGCTTGGCGTCATTGAACGCGCGCACCTGACGCGCGGCCGCCGGTCCGAAGTCCGCCTTGGGAATCTTGCCGGCTTCGACCGCGGCGAGAAGCGTGGCCGCGAAGCGCGGACGGGAAACAAGGGCCATGATGGCCTGCGGACGCTCATGCGGATAGAACTGCATGTAGCGGTCGATGATCCGCTGGGCGACGCCGTCCTGGTCGAACTGAGTGAGTCCCTGGATAGCCTCCATATTGACGCCTTTCACGTAGATGAGTTTCTCGCAGACCTGCTTGAGCTGCTTATCCTTGGCCTCGATGAGCGAAAGCAAGGCCGCGCGTCGCTGCTCCATGAGCGCGTTGTCATCGAGGGCGATCTTGCGGATCTCGTCGAGGGCCTGGCCGTCGCCGAAGATGACGTTGAGCTGACGGGTCTGGTCCTGCGCGGAGGCGTCAGACTGCGGGATGGAAGCGACAAAGCCCTCCCAGGCGGCGGGCTTGGGCGCTTTGCGCCAGCCTTTGAGCGCTTCGGCGATGCCGGCGACGATCTCGGTCTGGCCATCCGGCATCCGCGCGGCGTTCGTCAGGAGTTCGTTCAGGGCGTCGGGTTGCTTGTCCGCGCCTTCCGCGAGACGCCGAGCGATGAGTTTGGTGACCTTCGGGACCCGGCTGACATGAGCGCAGGCGATGAGGTCAGCGGCCGGGAGCTCACGGATGCCGGTCCAGACGAGCAGCGGCAGATTATGGTCCGTGCTGTCCTGCTCATAGCGGAGGAGATGCTGCGCGACGAGCGAACGCACCTCGACGGAGAGGTGAGGGAGCGCGGAGGCGATCGCCAGGCGCACGCGCTGACCGCGCGGCTCTCCGGCCAGCTTCAGAATCGCGGCTTCACAGGCTTCCTCGGCGGCGATGAATCCGGTGTGGTTACCGAACTTGGCCAGGGAGTTGTTGCGACACACGAGCGGCGTGGTGAGTTCACGTTCGATGAGCCGGGCCAAGACGTCCTGACGGGTCTCCGCGACAACGGCCTCGGGGGCGTAATACTTAGCGTGCTGGGCGGCGAAGGGCTGGTCGCCACCTTTGACGGTGCGCATGGCCAGCAGGGTCGAATGCGCGTTGAGCGCGAGGACCGAGTCGGTCTCGGCGGCGAGCTTCTCCCAGGCGGCGGTGGCGGACGAGAGGTCGATGCCCTTCCAGGCGCGCTCGCGGAGCTCCCAGCGAGCCATCCGGACG
>JAUMEU010000141.1:0-2571 GCA_032120295.1 Opitutales bacterium
CGCTGAGGAGGTGATGGAGCAGATGACCGAATTCGTGGAAGACCGTGGTGACCTCGTCGTGGTTGAGCAGCGCCTCTTTACCGGCGACGGGCGGCGTGAAGTTGCCGCACATCAGGCCGAGGTGCGGGGCGAACGAGCCGTCGGGACGCGGGCCGCCGGTGCGGAAGAAGTTCATCCAGGCCCCTCCCCGCTTCGATTCGCGCGGAAACCAATCGGTGTAGAAAGAGCCCAGCAGACGGTCACCATCGCGCACTTCGTAGAAGCGCACCTCGGGATGCCAGACGCAGATCGGGGCGCCATCGACGCGCGGTTCGGCGGCGCGGACGACCGTCTTGGCGCCGGTGGTCTGGTCGACGTGATAGGTATCGCGGGCGACGACCTGGATGCCGAAGAGCCCGCCGAAGAGACGGAACATGCCGGCGATCACGCCGTCGACCGGGAACCACGGACGCAGGGCCTCGTCGTCGAAATCATACTTCTCGCGGCGCATCTTCTCGGACCAGTAGCCGAACTCCCACGGGTGCAGCGAACGCAGGGCGTCGCCGGCCTTGGCGGCGCGGTAGTTCTCGAGCTCGATGCCTTCGGCCTGGAACTTCGGGCGGATGCGCTGGCCGATGTCCTCGATGAACTTCAGCGCCGTGTCGCCCGTGCGGGCCATGCGGCGGGCCGTGGTGAAATCGGCGAAGTGCTTCTTACCGAGAAGGCGGGCCTTCTCGTGACGCAGCGCGAGGATTTCGCCGACGAGCGCGGTATTGTCCCAGGCGTCCTTCAGACCGACCTGGCCGAGGCCTTCCCAGCACTGGCGGCGGAGGTCTTCGTCGTCCGCGTATTGGAGCACCGGGAAGACCGACGGTGACTGCAGCGTGAAACGCCAGGCCTCCGGCTTGCCCTTGGTGGTCGCGGACTGCTTCGCTGCGGCGAGCGCGCTGGCGGGCAGGCCGGCGAGGCGCTTTTCGTCGTCGATGAAAAGCTCCCAGGCGTTGGTCGAATCGAGGACGTTCTCGGAATACTTCTGAGTTTTCTCGGCCAGCTGCGCGTTGAGCGTCGCCAGACGGGCCTTCCCTTCCGCCGGCAGGTCGGCCCCGTTCTCTTCGAAATCGGCCATCGTCTCCTCGAGGAAACGGCGGCGGACGCCCGTGAGCGCCTTCGCGTCGGCGGTGGCGGCGTAAGCCTTGAAGACCGCCCAGAGTTCCGGATCGAGCGTCAGCGACGTGAAGAACGCGGTGACCTCGGGCATCATCGCGTTGTAGGCCTTACGCAGCTCCGGGGAATTGAGGACCGAATCCAGGTGCGAGACCAGGCCCCAGGCGCGGGAGAGGTCCTTGGTCGTGGCTTCGAAAGCCAGCAGCACCTTGGCGTAGGTCAGGTCGGCGCCCTTCGTCTGCTTGAACGCGTCGACGTTGGCGCGGGCGCGGCGCAGGGCCTCGCGGATGTCCGGCTCGACGTTTTCGGGCTTCAGGCTGCTCCAGTCGAAAAGGAACTCGTCGGCGAGGAAGGGGTGCACGTCTCGACTCTGCGGGAATGGGGGCCGATTTCAAGGCAACCCTACGACCGAAAGCAGCGAGGGCTTGCGGGAAGGCCGCGGGGGGCACACTTTGCGGCATGAGCAAGTTGGAGGCAGTGCCCGTCACCGGCATCGAGGTCATCCCCGTCAAGGGAGGCAGCGCCGTGTTCCTCGTGACCGCCCTCAAGACCATGTTCATCCAGGTCGACCCCGCCGTCGGCGAAGCCCTGCAGGGCGCCTTGGACGGACGCATCCCGGATCGCCCGCAGTCCCACGACCTCATGCTGCACCTCCTGCTCGGCCTCGACGCCGCGGTGGTCCATGTCGCGATCGTGGACGTCAAGGACGGCGTCTTCTTCGCCCGCATCCTGCTCGGCCAGGACGGCCCCGTCGCCCGCAAGGTCGCCGAAGTCGACGCCCGCCCCAGCGACGCCCTCGTGCTCGCCGTGAAGGCCAAGCGCCCGGTCTTCGTGGCTAAGTCGGTCTTGGATTCGTGCGATGACATGGCGGAGACGCTCGCGCGCCTGCGCAAGCAGGCGTGAGCGGAACCCTACCAGTCCCCGTCGTCGCCGGCACGCGCCCCTCGGTGCTCGCGCCGATGCAGGACGTCACCACCACGGGCTTCATGCGCGTCATCGGCCGACGCGGCGCGCCGGACTGGTTCGTGACCGAGTATTTCCGCGTCCACGAGAGTTCTACGCCCGAGAAACACATCGTGGACTCCGTCGTGAATCACGGCACCGGCCGCCCGGTCTTCGCGCAGCTCATCGGCGAGGACACCCCGCACATGCTGCGCACCACCCGCGAACTGGGCAAACTGCCCGTCGCCGGCATCGACCTCAACATGGGCTGCCCCGCGCCCAAGGTGTATCGTAAGAACGTAGGCGGCGGCCTCCTCCGCGACCCCGCCAAGATCGACGAACTCATCGGCGCCATGCGGCAGGAGATCCCCGGCCTCTTCACGGTCAAGATGCGCATCGGCTTCGACGGCCAGGAACGCTTCGATGAGATCCTCGCGATCGTCGCCAAGCATCAGGTCGACCTCCTCACCGTGCACGGACGCACCG
>JAUMEU010000142.1:0-2495 GCA_032120295.1 Opitutales bacterium
CGGCCGCTGCCGCCTTGCGACATCGGGGTGCGCCCGAATTCGCCGGCCCAGACGATCAGGGTGTCCTCCAGCATTCCGCGCTGTTTGAGGTCGGTGATGAGCGCCATGCAGGCGCGGTCGATCTCGGCGGCCTTGAGCGCGATACCGTCCTTCACGCCGCCGTGGTGGTCCCAGTCCTTATGGTAGAGCTGGATGAAGCGGACGCCGCGCTCGGCGAGCCGCCGCGCGAGCAGGCAATTGGCGGCGAAGGAGCCGTCCCCTGGCACGCAGCCGTAGAGCGCGAGGGTCTTGGGGTCCTCGGCGGACGCGTCCATGAGCTTGGGTACGCTGGCCTGCATCTTGAACGCCATCTCATATTGGGCGACACGCGTGGCGACCTCGGGGTCGGCGACGAACTTATCGCGATGCAGGTTCAAGGCCGCGATGGCGTCCACGTCGCCACCCTGGGCGTCGCGGGACACGCCGGGAGGGTTGGTGAGGTAGAGGACCGGGTCGCCCTTGGAGCGGAGCTGCACGCCTTGATGCTTGGAAGGGAGGAATCCGCTGCTCCATTGCCGCGCGGCGATGGGCTGGTTCTGGCCGCCTTTGCCGAGCGAGGTCAGCACCACGAAGCCCGGCAGGTCTTCGGACTCGACGCCGAGGCCGTAGGTCACCCATGAGCCCATGCTGGGGCGGCCCGCGATCTGCGACCCGGTGTTCATGAACATGTGGGCGGGGTCATGATTGATCGCATCCGTCGTCATGGACCGGATGAGGCAGACGTCGTCGATGACGGAGCCGATCTGCGGGAAGAGCTCACAGATCTCGGTCTGGTTGCGCCCGAACTTGGCGAACTTATGCTGCGGCCCGAAGCAGGTGAGTTTCTGGCCCTGGAGCTGCGCGAGCTGCTGGCCTTTGGTGAAGCTTTCAGGCATGGGCTGGCCATGCATCTCGGCGAGCTTGGGCTTGGGGTCGAAGGTCTCGAGGTGGGAAGGGCCGCCGGCCATGCTGAGCCAGATGACCCGCTTGGCCTTCTGGGGCAGGGGAAGTTTCGTGAGCACGCCCGGCGCGGCGACCAGGCCGGGGGCGAGCAGCGAGCTGAGCGCGAGGCCGCCCACGCCTTGGGCGGTCCGGCCGAGGAAGGCCCGGCGGGTGAGCGCCGCTTGGAATTCGGAAGGGGACATCAGTCGCGGGTCAGGGTTTCGTGGAGATTCAGGATCACGCGGGTGACGTGCGTCCAGGCGGCGAGCTCGGCGGGGTCGGCCTGCGCCGGTGGCGGCGTGAGACCGACCTTTAACAGTTCCTTGGCGGCGGCGGGTTCCGCGCGGTAGGCGGCGCGGCGCTCGGTGAGTACCTTGCGGAGCGTGCCGAGTTCCTTGGCGTCCGGCCGGCGCTGCAGGGCGCGGCGCCAGGCCCAGGTCAGGCGGGCCTCGTCGTCGCCGTTCTCGGCGAGCACGCGGGTCGCGAAGGCGCGCGAGGCTTCGACGTAGGTCGGGTCGTTGAGCATCACGAGCGCCTGCTGCGGGATGTTGGAGCGCGTGCGGTCGGTGCAGGATTCCTCACGGCTAGGCGCGTCGAAAGCGAGCATGCTCGGATGCAGGAAACTGCGTTGCCACCAGACATAGAGCCCGCGGCGATATTGGGAGTCGTCCTTGTCGGCCATGTATTCACGCACAGGGAAGTTGAGGTTTTCCCAGTAACGGTCGGGTTGGTAAGGCTTCACGCTGGGGCCGCCGATCTTGGGCGCGAGCAGGCCGGCGATGGCGAGGGCGTTGTCACGCACGAGTTCGGCATCGAGGCGATAAGGGCTCTGGCGGCCGACTTCGCGGTTATAAGGATCGGTGGCGACCTGCGCTGGCGTGGCGACGGAACTGCGTTTGTAAGCGTCGCTCGTCACGATGAGGCGGACCATGTGCTTCAGGTCCCACTTGGCGTCGACGAATTCGACGGCCAGCCAATCCAGCAGCGCCTGGTTGGGCGGGAGTTCGCCTTGGGCGCCGAGGTCGCCGGGGTTCTTGCTGAGCGCGGTGCCGAAGAACTGCATCCAGAGGCGGTTCATGACCACGCGGGCGGTCAGCGGGTTCTCGCGGGCGACCAGCCACTTGGCGAGGTCGAGCCGGTCGGGGACGCGTCCCTCGAACTTAGGTTGCGGCAGGTAGTGGGGCAGGGCGGCCTTCACGATTTCCCCCGACTCGTCCATCCAGTTGCCCCGCGGCAGGATGCGGACGGTGCGGGCCGCGGCGGCCTTGTAGGTGACGAGCGTCTTCGGGATGGCGGCGCGGAAGGCGTCATGGGTCTTCTGCGCCTGGGCGATGGCGTCGCGCTCCGCCTTGAGGGCTTCCGGGTGCAGGGAGAGGTAGTAATCGCGGACGACGATCTGCTCGGGCTGGGTGCGCTGGGCGGCCGGTTTCTTGAGGAGCGGGGCGGCCTGGGCGGCGAGCCTGGCGTCGGGGTCTTTACGCTTGGCCTTCGCTTTGGTCTTTTTGGCGGCGGGCGCGGGCTTGCCTTCTTCGGCG
>JAUMEU010000143.1:0-5649 GCA_032120295.1 Opitutales bacterium
ATCATCTCGAGGAACGAGGCTGAGGTCGGCACCGCGGGGAGCGCGTGTTCCTCGAAGGCGCCGGGCTGGCCGCGGCGCTGACGCCAGACGCGCAGCTTGAGCGCGAGGGTGGTTTCTTTTCCGTTGTCCTGGACCATGGTGATTACTTGTAAGAGCGGGTGGAGAGTTGGGTCTCCTCGTAGACGAGGGGTTCGGCGTGGCGGGCCGGGAGCTGACCGTCGCCGGTCCACTGCCAGACGGCGGCGTGGGCATACTGCGCGTCGTCGCGCTTGGCTTCGCCGGCATCCTGGTGCTCGGTGCGGAAGTGTCCGCCGCACGACTCCTCACGGGTGAGCGCATCGAGGCACATCATGATGCCGAAGTCGAGGAAGTCGGCCACGCGGCCGGCGCGTTCGAGTTCAGGGGCGAGGGCGTCGCCGGAGCCGACGACCTTCACGTTCTTCCAGAAGTCGTCGCGGAGCGCCTGCAAGTCGCGGATCGCGCCTTCGAGGCCGGCCTTGTCGCGGGCCATGCCGCACTTCTCCCAGGTGATCTTGCCGAGGGCCTTGTGGTAGTAGCGGGGCGACTTTGTTCCGTTGATCGAGAGGAGCTTCGCGACGCGGTCGTTGACGTCCTTGACGACGGCCTTGAATTCCGGGGCGTCCTTGGACGGACGGCTGCCGGGCTTCTCGCCGGCGAGGAAGTCGGTGACCGTGTAAGGCAGCACGAAGTAGCCGTCAGCGAGGCCCTGCATGAGCGCGGAGGCACCGAGGCGATTGGCGCCGTGGTCGGAGAAGTTGGCTTCGCCGCCGACGAACAGGCCGGGGATGTTGGACTGCAGGTTGTAATCCACCCAGAGGCCGCCCATCGTGTAGTGCACCGCCGGGAAGATGCGCATCGGCTGCTTGTACGCGTTCTCGCCGGTGATGTTCTCGTACATGTCGAACAGGTTGCCGTAGCGGGCGCGGATCTCGCTTTCGCCGAGACGCTGGATCGCGGCGGAGAAATCGAGGTAGACCCCGAGGCGCTTGCCATCGACGACCTGGCCGACGCCGCGGCCTTCGTCGCAGACTTCCTTGGCGGCGCGCGAGGCGATGTCGCGGGGGGCGAGGTTGCCGTAGCTGGGGTACTTACGTTCGAGGAAGTAATCGCGGGCCTCTTCGGGGATCTCGGCGGCGGGCTTGGTGCAGTCCGCCTTGTCCTTCGGCACCCAGACGCGGCCATCGTTGCGGAGCGACTCGGACATCAGGGTGAGCTTGGACTGGTCTTCGCCGTGCACCGGGATGCAGGTCGGGTGGATCTGCGTGTAGCAGGGGTTGGCGAAACCGGCGCCGCGGCGGTGCGCGCGGAAGGTCGCCGTGACGTTGCAGCCCTGCGCATTGGTGGAGAGATAGAAGACGTTGCCGTAGCCGCCCGTGCAGACCACCACGACGTCGGACGACCAGGCTTCGATCTCGCCCGTGACGAGGTCGCGCGTGACCACGCCCTTGGCCTTGCCGTCGACCACGACGAGGTCGAGCATCTCGTGTCGGGTGTGCATTTTGATCGTGCCGAGGCCGATCTGACGCGAGAGCGCGGAGTAGGCGCCGATGAGCAGCTGCTGGCCCGTCTGGCCGCGCGCGTAGAAAGTCCGCGAGACCTGGGCGCCGCCGAAGGAACGGTTGGCCAGGAGGCCGCCGTATTCACGGGCGAAGGGCACGCCTTGGGCGACGCACTGGTCGATGATGTTGGTCGAGACTTGGGCGAGGCGGTAGACGTTGGCCTCGCGGGCGCGGTAGTCGCCGCCCTTGATCGTGTCTTGGAAGAGACGGCGGACGCTGTCGCCGTCGTTCTGGTAGTTCTTGGCGGCATTGATGCCCCCTTGGGCGGCGATCGAGTGCGCGCGGCGCGGGCTATCTTGGTAGCAGAAGCACGTCACCTCGTAGCCCATCTCGGCGAACGAGGCGGCCGCCGCCGAGCCGGCGAGGCCGGAGCCCACGACGATGACGTGGTACTTGCGGCGGTTGGCCGGGTTGACGAGGCGGAGCTTGGCCTTGTGGTTGTTCCACTTGTCGGCCAGCGGGCCGGCGGGGATCTTCGAGTCGAGTTTCATGGGGGCGCGGGCGCTGGAAGGTTACTTCAGGACGCCGGTGAGCACGGCGAGGGGGATGGCGATGAAGCCGAGGGCGATCAGCCAGGCGTAAGCCAAGGCGAGGAAGTCCAGCCGGCCGCGCCAGCGTTCATTCCGCAGGCCCAACGTCTGGAAGACGCTGCTGACGCCGTGCCCCAGATGCAGGCAGAGGAGCAGCATGCTGATGATGTAGAAGACGGCGACGGTCTTGCAGGAGAAGCCCGCGACGACCATCTTGTAGACATCGTCGCCATAGGAAACGTCGCCCAAGGCGACCATCTTCAGGGTGAAGTGCAGGAGGTGGAAGACCACGAAGCCCAGGATCACCACGCCCGAATAGGGCATGGTGCGTGAAGCGAGGGTCGCGCGGCGCGTGGCCGAGACGGCGGGGCCACCCGCCCGGGCCGCCCGATTTTCGAGGGTCAGGAGCACGCCGGCCCAGATATGAGCGAAGACGCTTACCAAAAGCACCGCCCGGGCCGTCCAAAGCAGGGCCACGTTATCGTGGAGCCACTTGGCGTAGGCGTTGATCGCCGCCGGGCCTTTGAACATCAGCAGGTTGCCCGTCATATGGCCGAGCACGAAGCCGGCGAGGACGAGTCCGGTGAGGGCCATCACGACCTTCTTCCCGATGGAAGAGGGACGACAGCGGGAACAGCAGGAGCTTGCGGACATGGCGGAGCGGGGACGGGATGCAAAAAACATCAAATAGGCCGTCTCCGTTGTTCCCACCCCGGACGCAGGGAAAAGGGGAGGTATTAGCGGGACACCCCCCGAATGTGAAAAACCCTCATAAGGGGGCGAAGGGCCGACTCCGAGGGTTGCCGACGAGCCGGGGCGCGGCCCCCGAAGCGACCGGAAAAACCGCTTGCCATGGTTTTTTTCGGCCATGCAATTCGAAAGTCCAGACCGGCTTCCGTCACAGGACCTGCCGGTCTTGTCTTTTTTACCCACTCTCCCGCCCTTCCGCCCTCCTTTCCATGAAGTATATTTTTGTCACCGGCGGCGTCATCTCTTCCTTGGGCAAAGGCCTCACCGCCGCCGCGCTGGGCGCCCTGCTCGAATGCCGGGGCCTGAAGGTACGCATCCAGAAGTTCGATCCGTACCTCAACGTCGATCCGGGCACCATGAGCCCCTACCAGCACGGCGAAGTCTACGTCCTCAACGACGGCGCCGAGACCGACCTCGACCTCGGCCACTACGAACGCTTCACCTCGGGCGAACTCTCGCGCCTCAACAGCCTCAGCTCGGGCCAGGTCTATGAAACGGTCATCCAGAAAGAGCGGCGCGGCGACTACCTCGGCAAGACCGTGCAGGTCATCCCGCACGTCACCAACGAAATCAAGGACCGCATCCTCAAGGGTGGCGAGGGGGTCGACGTCTTGATCACGGAAATCGGCGGCACCACGGGCGACATCGAAGGCCTGCCATTCCTGGAAGCCCTCCGCCAGTTCCAGCACGACGCGGGCCGCGAGAACGTGGCCTTCTTGCACTGCACGCTGGTGCCCTTCATCAAGGCTGCCGGCGAGCTGAAGACCAAGCCCTCCCAGCAGTCCGTGGCCAAGCTCCGCGAGATCGGCATCCAGCCTGACCTGCTGGTCTGCCGCACCGATCGCCCCATCGGCGAAGAGAACCGCCAGAAGCTCTCCCTCTACTGCAACGTCGGCACGGACAGCGTGTTCGAGTGCCGCGACGTCGAGCACTCCATCTACGAACTGCCCATGCAGCTCGCCGAACAGCGCATGGACGAAGTCGTCGTCAAGCGCCTCGGCCTGCAGTGCCAGCCGATGGACATCTCGCCGTGGCGCGAGATCGTGCGCCGCCTCCTGGAGCCGAAGCACCGCGTGCGCGTGGGCGTCGTCGGCAAGTACATCGAGCTTCAGGACGCCTATAAGTCCGTCTACGAATCCATCACCCACGGCGGCATCGCCAACGAGACCGCCGTCGAGGTCGTGCGCATCGACGCCGAGGACCTCGAGACCAAGGGCACCGCGGCCCTCGAAGGCCTGGACGGCATCCTCGTCCCGGGCGGCTTCGGTAACCGCGGCATCGAAGGCAAGATCATCGCCGCGAAGTTCGCCCGCGAGCGCAAGGTGCCTTACTACGGACTGTGCCTCGGCATGCAGATCACGGTGATCGAATACGCTCGCCACGTGCTCGGCCTCAAGGACGCCCATTCCACCGAGTTCGCCCCGGAGACCCTGAACCCCGTCATCCATCTCATGGAATCCCAGAAGAGCGTCGTGACCAAGGGCGGCACCATGCGCCTCGGTTCCTATGACTGCGCCCTGACCCCAGGCAGCCGCTCCCGCGCCGCCTACGGCACGGATCACATCAAGGAACGCCACCGCCACCGCTTCGAATATAACGACGCCTACCGGGCGAAACTCGAGGCCGCCGGCCTGATCGTCGGGGGCACCAACCCCCAGAGCGGCCTGGTCGAGATCGTCGAGGTCAAGGACCACCCCTGGATGGTCGGGGTCCAATACCACCCCGAATTCAAGTCCCGCCCCGACCGCGCCCACCCCCTGTTCGCCGCTTTTGTGAAGGCGGCAGTTGAGAAGTCCCGGTTGTCCTGCTAAATCGAAGACGAGTCCGGTCCGACCAGACGCTGACAAGTGGGCGGAGAACCGCCGAACGTGCCTCCCCCGCGCGCCCCTTCCCCACCCCTATGTCCACCACCATCAACGCCGCCGGCACCTGGGTGCCGCGCCTCCGCGAACAGGTCGCCCGTGTCGTCGTCGGCCAACAATACTTGGTCGACCGCCTGCTGATCGGCCTCCTCGCCAACGGCCACGTCCTCCTCGAAGGCGTGCCCGGCCTCGCGAAGACGCTCTCGGTGCGCACGCTCGCCCAGACCGTCCACGCCGACTTCTCGCGCATCCAGTTCACGCCCGACCTCCTGCCGGCCGACATCGTGGGCACGCTCATCTACGATCCGAAGACGGGCGAGTACGCCGTGAAGCGCGGCCCGATCTTCGCGAACTTCGTCCTCGCGGACGAAATCAACCGCGCACCCGCCAAGGTGCAGTCGGCGCTCCTCGAAGCGATGCAGGAACGCCAGGTGACGCTCGGCGGCGAGACGCACAAGCTCCCCGCGCCCTTCCTCGTCCTCGCGACGCAGAACCCGATCGACCAGGAGGGTACCTACCCGCTGCCCGAAGCCCAGGTCGACCGCTTCATGCTGAAGCTCAACATCGGCTACCCGACCCGCGAGGAGGAACGCAAGATCCTCGACGCGATGGCGACGACCTCGCCGAAGCTCGACGTCGAAGCCGTCATTTCGCAGCAGGAGATCCTCGAGGCCCGCAAGGCCGTCGACGCGATCCACGTGGCCGAACCGATCCGCGACTACATCGTCTCGCTCGTCCTCGCCACCCGCGGCCAGCACCCGGGCGGCCCCGACCTCGCGAAGTTCCTCCAGTTCGGCGCCTCGCCGCGCGCGACCATCAACCTCACCCTCGCCGCCAAGGCCTGGGCCTTCCTGCAGGGCCGCGACCACGTGACCCCGCAGGACGTGAAGGACATCGCCCCCGACGTCCTCCGCCACCGCCTGATCC
>JAUMEU010000144.1:0-4794 GCA_032120295.1 Opitutales bacterium
TTGGCCGGCTTCTCCCAGTCGCGGCGGTTTTCCGGGACGTCCGTCGTGCACATGCGGAAATTATAGGCCTGCACCTTGCGGTCGCCGGAGCCGTCGGGGCCGGGGATTTCCTTCTCGATACCGGGCAGCAGGCCGCTGGTGGGGTCGCCTTTCTTGATGTAGGGGTCAACCTCGACCTTGAACTGGTGGGAGCGCGCATGTCCGACCTGCACGCCGTTGAGCGTTTCGCCGTAGGTGGCGTTGGCTTCGCGGCCGACATGATAACTGACGCCCGCCTTGGCCATCAGGTCGCCTTCGTAGGTGGCGTCGATGAACATCTTGCCCGTGAACTCGCGGCCGCTCTCCATGACGATCTTCACGATGCGCGTGCCGTCCTTGACCACGCCCTTCTTCAGGTCGAGGCGTTCGCCGTAAACCACCGTCACCTTATCACCGGCGGCCTTGAGCATCCGGTCATAGAGCGCCGAAGCTACGTGCGGCTCGAACGTCCACATCGTGCCTTCATCGGCGGCGTTGCCGTGGGGTCGGCGCGCGAAGTATTCGGCGCGCGTCTGGTGGACCCACTTGTCGTCCTTGGCGTAATAGGTTCCGATGCCCGTGTAGAATTCACGGGATAGGCCGCCGATGGCCTTCTTGTTGCCGATGTCCGTGGCGCCGAGTCCGCCCGTGGTCAGGCCGCCGAGGAACTGCGTCGGCTCGATGAGCACGGCCGTGCGGCCTTCGCGGGCGGCCTGGATGGCCGCGGTGATGCCGCCGGAGGTGCCGCCGTAGATGACGATGTCCTGGGCGGGGAGGGCGGCGGTCAGACCGAGCAGGGAAAGCAGCAGGGTGCGCATGGGGTTACGCCGATGTCAGCAGGTTTGCTCGGACCTGCAATCTCGTTCGTCAAGAGCGCAGGCCGCGGAGGGTGCCGGTGCTGGTGGCGAACTTATCGGCCTCGACCCCCAGATTCTGGAGCATGCTCACGTAGAGGTTGGCCAAGGGGGTGTTGTTGACCGTGTCGAAGTTCAGGTGCTGTCCGTGGCGGAAGCCTCCGCCAGCGAGGATCATGGGTAGGTTCTGATTACTGTGCGAGTTGGCGTTGCCGAGGCAGCTGCCGTAAAGCACCTGAGTGCGATCGAGGAGGTTGCCGCCGGTCTCGCGGGTGTCGCGGAAAGCGGCGAGCATCTCGCCGAAGACACGCAGCTGGGCTTCCTCGATCCGGCGCAGCTCCGCGATCTTGTCGGGTTCGTTGCCGTGGTGCGTGAGTCCATGGGTCTCGTTCTTCACGCCGGGCACGTGGGGCACGACCGAGAAGGTGCTGAGCGTGAGCGTGACGACGCGGGTGCTGTCGGTCTGCAACGCCAGGCGGACGAGGTCGAACATCAGCCGCGAGCGCGCGACGACTTCGTTGGCGTCGGCGATGTCCTTCGGCATGGGGTAATCCACCTTGGGCTTGGGGCGGTGCTCCCAGGCGAGGTTGCGCTGCAGGCGCGTCTCGAGTTCGCGGATGCTCTGGAAGTATTGGTCGAGGCGGGCGCGGTCCTGGGCGTCGGAGCTGCGTTCCAGGCCCTTCGCCTTGGCGAGCAGCAGGTCGAGCACGCTGCCACCGGCGGCGATGCGGCGCATGGTGGCGGCCTTCTCTTCGGGTGTGCCGGCGACGAAGAGCTTGCGATAGAGCCGCTCGGCACTGGCTTCTGACGGCAGCGTGACCCCGGAGCGGGAGATGGCGACCGAGTCGGCGTAATGCTCGCCTTGGCGGACCGCCACCCCGAGCGAGGCGAAGCGAGTATCCTCGCCGATCTTCTCGGCCACCAGTTGGTCGAGGGAGAGGCTGTTACGGAAGGTCGGTTGGCCCGGATGTGGTGCCCCGGAGAGGAAGCATTGCCCAGCGTGGTGATTGCCGTCGACGCCGGGATGCGAGAGTCCGGCGAAGGTGGTTAATTGATCGCGATGTCCGGCCAGGAGGTCGAGGTAAGGGCTCGAGGCTTCGCCGGCCTTGGGGAAGAAGTAGGCGGGCATCATGCCCAGCGGTACGTGGATGGCGACGAGGCGCTTGGGCGGAAGCTTCTCCGCTTCACGGGCCAGGGCGGGCAGGGCGAGGCAGGCGCCTGCGGCGAGGAGGAAGTCACGTCGATTCATGTTCAGCGGGGTAAGGTAAGGAAAAGACGGCTCTGGGCGAGCCCGTGGATGAGGGAGCGTAGGCCGTAGTCACGCTCCTTGGCCTGGGCGACGATGCGACGGATCTCGGCGCGGTCGGCGAAGCTCACTTCAGAGCCGGTGGCATAGCGGGCCTGATGAGCCACGAAAGCTCGGGCGAGTTTCTCGTCATCGGCCGCGAGCAGTTCGACGAACTCCGCGACGGTCCGGAAGGCGCGGCCGTCGCGCAGCTCGCCGGAGGCGTCGACGCCCGGTCCGAGCTTGTATTCGACGCGCCAGTCCGTGCGGCCTTTCTCCGGAGGTTGGTCGCCTTGGCCGTTGGAACGATAGCGAGAGCGCAGTCCGCCGACGGGATCGAAAGCTTCGAGCGCGAAGCCAGGCGCGTCGATCTTCGCGTGGCAGGCGGCGCAGTTCGGGTCGGAGCGGTGCTTGGTCAGCTGTTCGCGGACCGTCGTCGTGCCGCGCGTGTCCGGATCGACCGCGGAGATGCCGGGCGGAGGCGGCGGCGCGGGGTCATCGAGCAGGCGGTCGGAGACCCAGACGCCGCGTTTGACGGGCGAGGTCGTGGTGCCGTTGGCCGTGAGCTTATGGATGGAGGCTTGGCCGAGCAGGCCTCCGCGCAGGCTGTCGGCAGGCAGGGCGACTTTGCGCACTTCGACGCCGCTGACGCCGGCGATGCCGTAATGTTCCGCGAGCCTTTGGGTGAGCATCGCGAAGCCCGGCTTCACCAACGCGCGTGCGGGAAGGTCCTGGGCGATCAGCTCACGGAGGAAGGCCGGGGTCTCGTTGGCGACGCCTTGTCCGAGCAGGAAGCGGTATTCCGGATAGAGCAACGGGTCGGGATTGGTCTCATCCAGACGGCCCAGCTCAAGCCACTGGCGGGCGAAATCCTGCGTGAAGCGCTCAGCGCGGGGGTCGGCGAGCAGGCGGTCCACCTGCGCACGGAGGATTTCGGGACGGCGTAAGGAACCCTCGCGGGCCGCGGCGAGCAATGCGTCGTCGGGCGGCCCGTTCCACAGCCAGTAGGAGAGGCGCGAGGCGAGCGCCTCGTCCTGGGTCGGCGCCGGGAGGAAGAGAAACTCAGGCGAGGTGAGCACCGCGACGTAGACGCGGCGCATGGCGTCCTCGAAGCAGTCCTTCGCTTCGAGTCGGGTCTGCAGGAGTTTCAGATAAGGTTCGATCTCCGATGCAGTCACGTCGCGGCGGAATGCGTGCGGCAGGAAGTCGGCGAGGAGTTTGCGGGCGTCTTCAACGGGCTGTTCGGAGCTGACCGTCTCGAGCTTCGGCGTGCGCTCCGCCGCCGTGAGGTCGAGGTGTATGCTCGGCAGGTAGCCGCCGATGCTCCGGACCTTCTCGCGTCGGGGCGGGACGATGTCGGCTCCGGCGATGAATGCTTTGATTGGGAGTTGGCCAAAGAGGCGCGTGTGGCTGACCGGTGGCCAGACCGGATTCAGGGGGCCTTCAATCTCGAACCAATCGAGGGCCACGCCCGGGCCGACGTGCTTAGCGGCGCGGCCGGCGACCTGGCCGATGCGGAGTCCGTTCCAAGGAACGGAGACGGGGTCGAAGACGATGGACTCATGGGCATCAAGCCAGGTGACGATCTCACCTTCCTTCGATTCCATCGAGGGAGCGGTGAAAGCCGCGAGCAGGCGGCCACCTTCCTGTTGCTTGCCCTCTTCGTGGGCGCGGAGGACAGCGGCCTGCGGGGCGTCGCAGGGGTTCGGCTGGCCGTTCGCCCAGCGGAAGCCCCAGATGGAGAGACGCAGGCGATAGTTGCCGGCGTAGATAGGTGAGGCGTTCATCGCCGCTTCATAGCCGGCGAGGTTGGGGTTGAGCAGGCCGACGGCGCTCTGGCTCTTGGCGACCGCTGGGCTTTTGACCAGTTGGCCGCGTTCACTGAGATCGGGTCCGGCGAAGCCGACATGGCCTGATTTATCTTCGAAGCCGCCGCGAACCGGGAGGGCGGGGTCGGGCTGCTTGTCCTTGAGGAGCACGTATTGTCCGTGGGAGAGGTTGGCGCCGAACTTGAACAGTCCAGCCGGGTAGATGCGTTTGTTGTATACCCTTGGGGCGGTGCTTTGCGTGGCGATGGCGACGTCGAGGGCTTTCTCGACCGCCTCTTGGTAGGCGGCCAGATGTCCGGGCGAGAGGTCGAGCCCGCTGCCGATCTTGTCGTAGCCGGACACGCGTCCGTCGGCCGGGAGGAGTGCGGTGATGTCGAGGCGGGGAAGGGCGAGGAGGTCCTTGAGCGAATTCTCGAATTCCTGGCGGGTGAGCCGGCGTAGGCCGATCCGGTGAGGGTGCGCGGCGGCGATGTCCGTCGTGAGGCGCCCACCGAGTTCGGCGACGAAGGCGGCGCGTTCGGCCGGAGTGGGCTGGCTCTTGCGCTTGGCCGGAGGCATCTCGCCGGCGGCGATGGCGTCGTGCAGCAATACCCACTTGTCGGGCTTCGCGGCCTCGTAGCGGAGCGTGGTCAGGTCGAGACCGCCTTTCTTCGTCTCAGCGTCATGGCACTCGAAGCAGTACTTCTCCAGGAACGCCCGCGGCTCCGCCGCCGCCGTCGCCAGGGCGACCGCAAACAGGGTGACGATGGATAGGAGCCGCTTCATTTCGAGGTACGGTCGCGCATCGCTTTCAGGGCGTGCTCCTGAT
>JAUMEU010000145.1:0-18775 GCA_032120295.1 Opitutales bacterium
TCGGCTTCGACATGCACGGTCAGGCGTTCGGCGCCGGCCTGGGCGAACGCGGCCACGTAGCGGTCGGGATGGCTGATCATCAGGTGCACGTCGAAGTGCAGCTTCGTCAGCGGACGGAGGTCGGCGATGACCTGCGGGCCGAAGCTGATGTTGGGCACGAAATGCCCGTCCATGATGTCGATATGCAGCCAGCCGAGTCCGGCCGCCTCGACCGCGCGGACGCCTTGCGCGAACGCGCCGTGGTCGGCGGCGAGGAGGGAGGGTGCGACGACGGCGGGGTTCATGTCACCAGGCTGTGGTGGCCGCTTGCCGGATCTGCGACGCGATGTCGGTGAAGAGCGTCGGCGCCACGCTGAGCTCCTCGGCCACGGGGTCGCCGGCGTTCTGTAGCGTGGCGGTGGCGACGAAGACGCGGTCCTTGAAGAGGGTGCGCGCGCCGCCCTGGGCGGTCAGCGTGGCCCGGACTTCGAACGTCACGCGGAAGCTGTTGAAGGCGAAGGCGTCGCCGGGCTTGGTGGTGAAGCCGACGCGGCGGTAATCCGTGACTTCCGTGGTCAGCACGGCGTCGCCGGCGCCGAGGCGCACGCGAGGGTCGCCCGCGAACACGTCGTTCAGTTTCCCGTGCAGGACGGCGTGCGTGCCGGTGCGCGAAGTGGCGTTGCGGACGGGGGCGATCTCGAGCGACCGGAAGGCAGGCTTGGGGCCGCCGGCCTGATAGCCGGAGCATCCCCCCAGCAGCAGGGCCGCGCCGAGCAACAGCCGGGCCTTCATCGGCTTTCCGGGCCGACGGGGGCCTTCGCGCCTTCCTTCTTGAAGCCAAGGGTGTCGAGGTCTTCGCCGACGACCTGCGGCTTGGCTTCCGTCACGGCGCGCGGCCGGGGCATGGTGCCGAGGAGCCGGTCGGCGATGGTCTTCGGCGGGATCGGGTCTTTCTCGATGGCGGCGAGCAGCGTCTCCGCTTCCTTGGCGGCGGCGGATTCCGGCGCGATGTTGCGACAGGCGTTGGCCATCAGTTTCGCCGCTTCCGGGTTGTTGCGGTTGAAGAAGTAGAAGCGGGCGAGGCTCAGGCGGGCGCGAGCGGCGCGATCCCGCAGGAGGGCGATCTGTTCGACGGCGACCTTGGCCCGCGGGTCATTGGGGAACTGGTCCGCCAGCGTCCGCCAGTGGTCGGCGGCTTCGATCGTCGTGGCTTGGTCCCAGGCGGGGCCGAGGGATTCCTGGGCGCGGAGCCGCGCGAGCATCTCGAGGGCTTCCGGCGCGAACTTCGAGCTCGGGTAATCGCTGACGAGCCGCTCGAGCGCGTCGTTGGTCTTCGTCGGGAGATCGCGTTCCATGCCGAGCCGGGCCATGCGGATGAGGCATTCGTCGGCCCGCGGACCGTTCGGCGCGAGGCGGATGGTCTTCTCCCAGGCCCCGATGGCGCTGTCGCGGTCGCTGAACCAAGGGAACCAGCCGCCGAGTCGCCGGCGTTCGCCTTCGGCCAGACGGTTGGCGATCTCGAACTGCAGGTCGACCGCGCCGGCGAAACCGGGGAAGCTGGAATGACGGGCGAAGATGCCGTCGATGATATTCGTGGCTTTCTCGAATTCTCCGCGCGACACGAAGATGCGGGCGCGGGTGAGCAGGGCGATGGCCTCGGCTTCGGCACCGACGTTCGCTTCGCCGATGATCTCCCACTCCTTGAGGGCGCCGCCGATGTCGCCGGCGTCGAGGCGTCCGGAGGCGTGGTCCATGGCGAGCAGCAGCACAGGCAGCCGCGAAGGCGGGCTGACGTCGGCGGGGGTGCCTGGCTTGACCTGCCAGGCTCCGTCTACCCGGACGAATTCGGCGCGGACGTGGGTGCCGAGCAGGAGCGCCGCGGCGAGGAGGAGTTTAGAGTGAAGGTTCATGCCAGCGAAGGAGGGTCGCGCCCCAGGTCAGGCCGGCGCCGAAGGCGACGATCAGGATGAGGTCGCCGTGCTTGATCTTGCCGTCTCGCCAGGCTTCTTCAAGCGCGAGAGGGATGGAGGCCGCGGAGGTGTTGCCGTAGCGGCTCAGATTGGAGGGGAAGCGCTCCATGCCGACGTTGAGCTGGCTGGCCACGGCCTCGAGGATGCGGATGTTGGCCTGGTGCGGGATGAACCAGGCGACTTCCGCCGAGGTCACGCCGCACTGCGCGAGCACGCGCTCGCAGGACTCGGTCATCACGCGGACGGCGTGACGGAAGACTTCCTTGCCGTTCATGCGGAGGTAGTGACGGCCCTCCCGGAGGGAGTCGGCGGTGGCGGGTGCGGCCGAGCCGCCCGCCGCGCAATGCAGGAGTTCGGCGTTGTTGCCGTCGGCGCCGAGCAGGTTGCCGAGCAGGCCGACGTTCTTCTCCGTGGTGGTCTCGAGGAGGACTGCGCCGGCGCCGTCGCCGAAGAGCACGCAGGTGGTGCGATCGGACCAGTCCACGACGCTGGAGAGTTTCTCCGCACCGACGACGAGGGTGCGGCGATACGCGCCGGAGCGCATCATGTCCTTGGCGACCTGAAGGGCGTAGACGAAGCCGGAGCAGGCGGCGGAGATGTCGAAGCAGGGAATGTCGCGGCGCAGGCCGAGCTTGGCCTGCAGGAGGCAGGCCGTAGAAGGAAAGGGGACGTCCGGCGTCATCGTGGCGACGATGAGGAGGTCGACGTCGGCCGGCGTCAGGCCGGCGCGCTCCAGGGCTTGGGCGGCGGCCTGGGCGCCGAGGTCCGAAGGATTCTCGCCCGGGCCGGCGATCCGGCGTTCGCTGATGCCGGAGCGGGTCTGGATCCATTCGTCCGAAGTATCCACCATCTTGGAGAGCTCGGCGTTGGTGAGCTTGCGTTCCGGCGCGCGGACCCCGATGGCCCGAATGAAGACTGATAGCTCAGCGCTGCTCATCGATGCGTGAGAAAAGACCCCTTGGGCGGGGAAGGGAACACTAAAACCTCAGGCCTCCTCGGGGGTGGCGGCGACCACGGCGTTCGCCTCCGCCAGCGCGGCCAGCATGCGCTGTCCGGCGCCGTGTCCGAGGGCTTCGAGCCCCAGGCGGATGGCGCTGGCGATGCCTTGGCGGTTACTGGACCCGTGGGCCTTCATGACCAGGCCGGTCAGGCCCAGCAGAGGGGCTCCGCCGTAACGCTCCGGCTTCAATTTGCCTTTGAGGTCGCGCAGGAGCGGGAACATGGCGATGCCGCCGGCCAAGTAGACCGGATTGCTCTTCACCTTGCTGCCGACCATGTCGCGGACCATGTAGACGAGGCCTTCGAGCGTCTTGAGGATGATGTTACCCGTGAACCCGTCGGTGACGACCACGTCACAGGCGTCGCCGAAGACGTCGAAGCCCTCGACGGGTCCGACGTAATGGATGCGGTCGCCCATGGCCTTGAGCAGGGCGTGCGTGCGGTTGATACGCGGGCCGCCCTTGCCTTCTTCGGTGCCGACGCTGAGCAGGCCGACGCGCGGGCTGGCGATACCGAGGGCGCTCTGGGCGTAGATCGAGCCGAGCACGGCGTTGTGCAGCAGCTGCGCAGGCGTGGCTTCGGGGTTCGCGCCGACGTCCAGCATGATGAAGTGGCCTTCGCGCCGCGGCATGATGGCCGCGAGGGCGGGGCGTTCGGCGCCTTCCATGGGGCGCACCTTGATGGTGCCGGCCGCCACGAGGGCCTTGGTGTTACCGGTGGAGACGACGGCGTCGACTTCGCCGGCCTTGAGCATCTCGAGGGCGATCACCATCGAGGAATCGCGCTTCGACTTGAGCACGGCCATGGGCGCGTCGTCGGACGACACGATGCTGGCGGCCTGGCGGAACGAGACGCGGGGATTCTTCAGCGCCCGGTGATCCGAGGCGAGCATGCGGAGGTTGTCCTCGTGACCGACGAGCACCAAAGTGTCTTCGGGGCCGATGATGCCGTCCTTGAAGGCGAGGGCGGCGGCGGCCACGGCTTCCGAAGGCCCCATGTCACCGCCCATGCAATCGAGGGCGATACGGTGGCCTTTCTGCGGAGTGGCTTCGGTCATGAGATCGGGCTGAGCCCGGGGTGGAGCTTAGGCTCCGGTGTCCAGGACCTGACGACCGCGGTACTTACCCGTGGTCGGGTCGACGCGGTGGGAGCGACGAAGGGCGCCGGATTCGGCATCCTTGACGAGTTTCGGAGCGCGGAACTGGTTGGCGCCACGGCGGAGTCGGCTGCGGCGTTTGGACTGTTTACGTTTCGGGTTGGCCATGGTTCTACGCTGGGATGAGGGTCGGTTCTACCCCTCCCGCCCCCTCGGTCAAGCCCCCTTTCCATTCCCTTGCGATTGTGGGCAAGTTCGGTTGGCTGGGGCGATGCCTGGCCCCCCCGCCCTTTTTCTGGACCGCGACGGTAATCTGATCCGCGACCACCACCACACCTGCCGGGAAGAGCAGATCGAGCTGATTCCGGGCGTCAAACCCGCCTTGGAGGCCTGCCTGCAAGCCGGTTACCACCTCTTCATCCTCACGAACCAGAGCGGCATCAACCGCGGGATCTTCACCTGGGAGCAATACCATGCCTGCAACCGCCGGATGCTCGAACTGCTCGCCCTGCCGGCGCCGGGGATCCTGGAGATCAAGGCCGCCCCGGAACGCCCCGACGAGCCTTCCCTCTACCGCAAGCCGAGCCCGCGCTTCATCCTCGAGAAGATCGCCGAGCACGGGCTGGATCCGGCCCGCTGCTGGATGACCGGTGACCGCGTCACGGATTGGGAAGCAGGGCTCAACGCGGGCATTCGTGCCTGCGCGATGCGCAGCGGCGCCGCCAAGCCCGAAGAGCTCGCGCAGGCCGCGGCCCGCGGTTTCGCGGTGCACGACGACTTTCCGGCTTTCGTCCGGGCGGAGCTGAAGCTGGCTTTCTAGGCCAACAAAAAGGACGAACCCGCGGGTTCGTCCTTTGATCGCCTGAGCGGGAAGGTTAGGCCTTCGGCTTTTCCTTGTCGCAGGGGCACTTGCCGTCCTTCTTCTCTTCGCCGGCAGCAGCCTTGGGCTTTTCTTTGTCGCAGGGGCACTTGCCGTCCTTCTTTTCTTCCGCGACGACGGAGGCCTTGGGCTTTTCCTTTTCGCAGGGGCACTTGCCATCCTTCTTCTCTTCGGCGCTGACGAAGGAAGCGGTGACGGCGAGGAGACCGACGGTGAGGGCGAGGAACTTGAGATACTTGGAGTTCATGGTATGGGCTATTAGTGTCGTCCAAATTGGGCCGCTGTCAATCGACCGTAGCCTAATCTTGCCCCAAGAATCCTCAGGGCCCGATTTGCTCCCGCAGGCGACGAAGGTCGGTATGGATTTTATTTAAACCACTGCCAGGCAGCCAGTTACTACGACTATTGGTCTGGTAGACCCGTTCATTGATCACGCAAGGCAGGCTTCGGATGGAGGGAAGGCTCCGCATTTCGGCGGCTTTCTCCGGATACGAGCCAATCGGGCCGTCCTGGGGGCCGTTCCGAACCCACAGCACGGCGTCCGGCTTGCTACTGGCGAGCAGTTCCCAGTCGAACTTCAGCCAAGAGCCTTCGGGTAGAGCGGATTTCCATCCTGCCGCCGCCAAGGGCTCGGCGAGGTAGCTTTCCGGGCCCGCCATGACGCCGTCCCACACGATGAGGATCGGGCGCGGCTCTCCGCTCGGACGCTTCGTCAGTTCGCCGGTCAGGCGACGCGCCTGATCTTCTCGTCCGGTCGCTTCACCGAGCAACTGGATGTCCCGGCTCACGGAATCCGCCGACTCGCGATGAAGCACCCGCGTGCGCAGGCCGGCCTTCGAGCACTTCTCGGCCCAGAGCGGATTCGCCATCCGCGGGAGAATCACGAGGTCAGGCTTGGCCTGTAGTAATCGCTCGAGGTCAGGAAGGAAGATATCCGCGGATCGCGCGGCGGGATGTCCGTCCGCCAGCGGGCACCAGCGCGTGGCCATCACGATCTCGGCCGAACACCCGAGGTCGAGCAAGGTCTGCGTCGCGCCCGGACTGTAGCTGGCGATGCGTCGTTCGCCCGCGACCAACGAAAGGCAGGAGACACAACAAAGGAACCAGGTGCGCATCACGTGGAAAGCAGCCGGGCCAGGCGTATCGCCGCATCGAAGCTGCCGCGGTCCGCCTGGCCTTTGCCGGCGAGCTCGTAGGCCGTGCCATGGTCGGGGCTCGTGCGCACGTACCGCAGACCGAGGCTGAGGTTGGCCGAGGTCGCGAAGTCCACGACCTTCAGCGGCGCGAGCCCTTGGTCGTGGTAGATCGCGGCGACGGCGTCGAACTCACCCTGCAGGTGACGATGGAAGACGGTGTCACCGGGCAGCGGGCCGGTGACGTCGTGGCCGGCGGCGCGTAAGGCTTCGACGGCGGGCCGGAGGATGCGGCCGTCTTCCTGTCCGAGCAGACCGCCTTCGCCAGCGTGCGGATTGACGCCGCACACCGCGACCCGCGGACGCGCGTCCCCCAGCTTCATGCGCAAGGCGATGAGCGCGAGCACGGTCCGACGGACGTCCGCACCGGTCACGGCGCGCGGCACTTCGGCGAGCGGGATATGCCAGGTGACGAGTCCGACGGTCATCTTGCCGCCGGCGAACGCCATCACTGGCTCGCCGTTCCAGCGCGAGGCGAAGAACTCGGTCTGGCCGGGGAAATCATAGCCCACGCCGGCGAGGCCTTTCTTGTTCACCGGGCCGGTGACGACCGCGGCGAAACGTCCGCCGGACGTGCCGCGCGCGGCGAGTTCCATCGCTTCGATCGCGATGAGCTGCCCGGCTTCGTCAGGTTTGCCGAGTTGCGGGCGGTAGTCCGCCGGTCCGACGGCGAGCCCGCGACCGAGCGAGGCGATCCAGTCGGCCGGGCCGATGGGCATCACCGAGTCGGCTTGCTCCGGATAGGCCTGCAGCCAGCCCGCGAGGAGTTCCGGGCCGACGCCGGCCGGATCTCCGCAAGTGACGGCGATGGGCAGCGCGCTCATGCGGGCGAGACGAAGCGGCCGCGCTTGCCGCCGAGGAAGAAGTCCAGGAAATCACGTGCTTCGGCGGTCTCGTAACCGCCGGTCGCCAAGGCCTCCTGCGCGAGCGCGGCGCAGGCTCCCTGCGAGGCGTAGACGGCGTGGTAGGCGCGTTTGATCTCCGCGACGGCCGCAGCGGGTACCGCGCGGCGACGCAGCCCGACGAGATTGAGGCCGGCGAGGAGATTACGCCCGTGGGCGAGCGCGTTCGGCGGCACATCTTCGGTGATGACGGCGTTGCCCGAGACGAGTGCGCCGCCGCCGATGCGGCAGAATTGGTGGACCGCGACGCCGCCGCTGACGAAGGCCCGGTCGCCGACGCACACGTGGCCGCCGAGCATGCTGCCGTTCGCGAGGATGACGTGATCGCCGAGCACGCAGTCATGGGCGACGTGGCTGCCCGCCATCAGGAGGCCATCGGCGCCGATGACCGTGTTCTCGCCGGCCTTCGTGGCGCGATGGACCGTGACGTGCTCACGGATCACCGTGCGGTCGCCGATGACCGCGCCGGATTCCGTCGCGGAGTCGAAGGAGAGGTCCTGCGGGTCGCCGCCGACGACCGCGAAGTGGTCGACGCGCACGCCCGCGCCGAGGCGGGCGCGGGCCTTGACGATCGCCTGCGCCGCGACGCGGCAGCCGGCCCCGAGCGTCGCGCCGGCCTCGATGATCGCGAACGGGCCGACCTCGACGTCGGGCGCGAGTCGGGCGGAAGGGTGGACCTGGGCGGAGGGATGGATCACTTCGGGGGGAGGGCGGAGCCGAACAGCTCGAGCTGCGCGGCCTTGACCATATCGTAGAGGCGGAGCAGGCGGAGCAACTGCAAGGTGTCGGATTTCGCGTAGCTCTGGTTCGACTCGACCGCTTGGACGAGGTTCTCGAGGATGGTCCGGAAGGTCAGCACATGGTCCACGCCGCTTTCCCGGAGCAGCGTGATGCTTTCGGAGCGCTGCGGTTCGGTCGCCGGGATGCCCGGCAGCACCAGGACCTTGGCGAGGGGCTGTCCCTCGGTCGGCGTGAGGTCGGCGAAGGCCTCCTTGGCCGCTTCGACGGCTTCCTTGCGGACGAATTCCAGCAGGTCACCTTTCTTGATCATCGTCGGCGTGATGGCCTTCGTTGAGTGCCAGGCCTTCACCGCCACCACGGCCGCGGACAGGCCCGGCAGGTCGGAGCTGAAAAGTTGGAACGGGGTCTCGCCGCCTCGTCGCGGGGACGGATTGATCACCAGGAGGTCGCCTTCTTCGTCGGCACGTCTCCGGCGCGATTGGACGGCGTACTTCCGCGACTGGCGCACGAAGAAACCGTTCATCTCGAAATACTCGCGGACCAGACTGTCGTCGAAACCCGCCATTGTCCGTTAGGATGCGGTCGAACCGCCCGACTGGTCAACCCGCGATAAGCGTCAGAGGACGAAGTCGGCCGGTGCGACCGCCACCGTGAACTCGCCCTTGAGCGAGCCGCTCTTCAGCGCCGGCACCAGCTCGGCCAGCGGCGCGGTGCGGATGGTCTCGTGCAGTTTGGTGAGTTCGCGGCCGACGCAGACGACCCGGGCGGGACCGAGGATCTCCAGCATCTCATCGAGGAAGTCGCCGATCCGGTGGCAGGATTCGTGGAGCACGACGGTCTCGTCCGCGGGCTTGAGGCCTTCGAGGAAGCGCCGCCGGGCGGCCGATTTCGGCGCCAGGAAGCCGACGAACCGGAAGGCGTTGGTCGGCAGGCCTGAAGCGGAGAGCAGGGCGACGATGGCGCAGGGGCCGGGCAGGGGCGTGACGGTCAGTCCGCGGCGACGGCATTCGCGCGTCACGCGGAAACCGGGATCGCTGATGCCGGGCGTGCCGGCGTCCGTGATCAGGGCGATGCGGGCCCCGCCGGCCACCTTGTCGGCGATGAGCACCGCGGCGTCCTTCTCGTTGTGCTCGTGGTACGCGAGCATCGGCTTGGAGATGTCGAGGTGACGGAGCAGGCCGCCGGTCACCCGCGTGTCTTCGCAGGCCACCAGATCGCACTCGGCGATGGCCTCGCGGGCCCGGGCGGTGATATCACCCAGATTGCCCAGAGGCGTGGCCACGACCCAGAGCCGACCGGCCGGGCGGCCGTCGGCGCCGGCGTCGCGGGCGGTCATCAGCGGCGGTAGCCGGAGCCAGGCGTCGAGACACCCGGGAGGCCGCCCTGCCAATTGGCAGGCTGAGACTGAGGCAGCATGGAGTCGGCCGGCTTCTCGACGGTCTCGCAACCGACCAGGCCGGCGAGGCAGGCGAGGAGGGCGAGCGCGATGGTGAGGCGGGGGGACATCTTACTTGCTGGCGAACTTGGTGGAGGGCACGAGGGAGACCGCGGCGGCCTTGGCGATGGCGCCGAGGTCGAGGTCCTTGTCGGGCTGGAGCTGACCGTAGGAGAGGGAACCTTTCACGGAAGAAATCTGGACCTTGCCGATCTTCTTGCCGTCGACCTTGACGTCGAAGACGGCCTTTTCCTTGATACCGTTGGCTTCACCGACGGAGAAGGCGACGATGCCGGACTTGGGGTCGAGGGCCAGGACGTTGGTCAGGACGGCGTCGGTGGCGGCTTCGACGTTCACGGCGACGGCGGTCGGGGCATCGCCTTCCTTGGCGGGCTCACCGAAGGGGTCGCGCTGGAAACCGCCCGGAGCGGTGTTCTCGGAAGCGCGGGAGGCCCAAGCGTGTAGGGCGGTGTACTTGCCGCGGAGGGCGGCGACGAGTTCTTCGGCCGCGGTGGCCTTGGCTTCGATCTCGGCGAGCTGTTCTTTGGTGAACATGCCCGCGGCCTTTTCAGTGGCGCGGACGAGGTCTTCCTTGACGGTGGTGAGTTCGGCCATGGCGCCGTCCTTCTTGCTGTTGGCGTCGGTCAGCTGGGCCGCGAGTTCGTCGCGCTTGCGGGTGAGCTCGGCACGATCGCCTTCGAGGGTGGTATTGGCGGCGGTGAGGCCTTCGATCTTGGTCTTCTTGTCGGCGACTTCGGCGTTCAGGTCCTTCTTGGCCAAGTTGGCTTCCTCGATCTCCTTGCGCTTGGCGTCGAGCAGGGCTTTCACTCCGGCAAGCTTGGTCATGCGGGCGTCATATTCCTTGCTGGCATTCACTTCAGGGTCGGTGACGGCCCAGGCGGTGCTGGTGAGAGCGGCGTCCATCTTGCCTTTCAGCAGGAACGCGAAGGCGACGGCGGCGATGGCCAGCACGACGGTCAGGATGCGCAGGAAGGCGTTGAGCTTCGGTTTCATGGGGTAGGGGTAGAAAGGGGGTTAGGAATGACGGAAGAGAATGTGCCCGGGATCAGGAGAGTCCTGTCGAGTAATCGCGCCGGGGTTGGCGGAAACGTGCAGGAGGACTTTGAACACCAATTCCTCCCTCCCCTCAAGAGCAATTTCCTCGCAAACCTGCCGTGCGGAGAGCCATTTGCCCTTGGATCTGGCCAAGGCGGCCAAGGCGGCCGCGCGGATTTTCAGGGTCTCGGAGGCAGCCTTCTTGCCGGCTTCGACGCCGGGTTGGTGGTAGGCGTTGATGCCGAGGAGGTTGGCGTACAGTCCGACGGCCCTTTCGAAAAGCGCGATCAGCATGCCGATGGCCCGGGCGTCCACCTGCTGCAGGGTGATGGTGATGTTGGCGCGGCCGCTGCCCGAAAGGGCTTCGCGGGTGCCCAGCAGGAAGGCCTGCAGGTAGTCGCCGGAGGTCACGCCGGGCTCGACCGCCGGCGAGGCGCCTTCGCGGTCCTTGAGGACTTCGATGAAGACGGCGAAAAAGTTATTCACACCGTCGCGGAGCTGCTGCACGTAGGCGTGCTGGTCGGTCGAGCCTTTGTTGCCGTAGACGGTCAGGCCCTGGAAGACCTGGCGGCCTTGGAGGTCGTGCTCCTTGCCGAGCGACTCCATGACGAGCTGCTGAAGGTAGCGGGAGAAGAGCAGGAGGCGGTCCTTGTAGGGAAGTACGACCATCGCCTTGGAGCCCCGGCCTTCGGTAAGGTGATGCCAGGCCAGCGCCATCGCGGCGGCGGGATTACGGGCGGCGTCCGGAACGCGCGTCAAGGTGTCCATCTCGCGGGCGCCGGCGAGCAGGCCACGGATGTCGAGGCCTTGCAAAGCAGCCGGCAGGAGCCCGACCGGGCCGATCTCGCTCGTGCGGCCCCCGACCCAGTCCCACATGGGGAAACGGGCGAGCCACTTCTCGTCGACGGCGACTTGGTCGAGCTGGCTGCCTTCGCCGGTGACGGCGACAGCGTGAGCGGCGAAGGAAAGCCCGGCCTGCTTCCAGCGAAGCGCGGCTTCGAGCTGGCCGTTGCGTGGCTCCGGCGTGCTGCCGGATTTCGAGGTGACGATCGCGAGCGTGGCGCCTAGTCGGCCGCCGAGGCCGTCGAAGACTCGGTCGATGCCGTCGGGGTCGGTGTTGTCGATGAAGTGCACGCGGAGCTTGTCGGCTTTGGTGCCGAGCGCGTCCGCCACGAACTGCGGGCCGAGGGCCGAGCCGCCGATGCCGATGCAGAGGAGGTCGGTGAACTTGCCGGCGGAGCCTTTGATTTGGCCGGCGTGGACTTGCGCGGCGAAGCCGGCGATGGCCTCGACGGCGGCCTTCACGTCGGCGGCGATCTTCGCGTCGGGCGCCAGTTCCGGGGCGCGCAGCCAGTAGTGGCCGACCATGCGTTTCTCGTCGGGGTTAGCGATGGCTCCTTTTTCCAGCGCGGCCATGTCGGCGAAGGCCTTGGCGATGGCGGGCGCCATCTTCTCGGCGAAGCCGGCCGGCGCGGGCGCGCGGCTGAAGTCGAGCGAGACGCCGAGTTCAGGGAAATTGAGGAGTTGCTGGCGGTAGAGGTCGAAGGAGGATGCCACGATGTCCTGATACTCTCCGGCGCCGAAGGGCTTGCAACAAAAAGGGCGGTCCGCCGAGGCGTCCGCCCTTTCATTTCCGCGCAGGAAGGCCTCAGTCGCCGTCAGTGATGGCGCCTTCGGAGGCCGACTTCACCTGTTTGGCGTACTTGGCCAGGACGCCGCGCTTTTCCTTGCAGGGGGTGGGTCGCCAATCCTTGAGGCGGCGGGCGATCTCTTCGTCCGACAGGTCGAGGTTGAGCTCGTTCTTCACGGCGTCGATGTGGATGCGGTCGCCGTTCTTCACGATGGCCAGCGGGCCGCCGACCGCGGCTTCGGGCGAGATGTGGCCGACGACGAAGCCGTGGCTGCCGCCGGAGAAACGACCGTCGGTGATCAGCGCCACCGTCTTGCCCATGCCCTTGCCCATGACGGCGCTGGTGGGTCCGAGCATCTCGCGCATGCCGGGGCCGCCCTTCGGACCTTCGTTGCGGATGATGATCACATGGCCGTCCTTCACTTCGCCGTCGAGGATGCCGCGGAGCGAGGCCTCTTCGGATTCGTAGACGATGGCGTGGCCCGTGAAGGAACTGCCTTCCTTGCCCGTGATCTTGGCGAGCGCGCCGTCCGGGGCGAGGTTGCCGCGGAGGACGCGGAGATGGCTGTCGGCTTTGATGGGATTGCTGAGCGGGCGCACCACGTCCTGGTCGGCGGAGTAGGGGCCGACGTTCGCGAGGTTCTCCGCTACGGTCTGGCCGGTGACGGTCAGGCAGTCGCCATGGAGCAGGCCGGCGTCCAGGAGCATCTTGAGCAGCGGCTGGAGACCGCCGATGCGCACGAAGTGGGCCATGTTGTATTTGCCGCTCGGCTTCAGATCCGCCAGCACCGGGACCTTGCGGCCGATGCGTTCGAAGTCTTCGAGGGTGATCTTGATGCCGGCGGAGTGGCCGATGGCGATGAGGTGCAGGACGGCGTTCGTCGAACCGCCGAGGGCGATCACGGTGACAATCGCGTTCTCGATGGCTTTCTTGGTGATGATGTCCGACGGGCGGATGTTCTTCTTGAGCAGTTCGAGCACGGCCTGGCCGGCGCGTGCGCAGTCGACCAGCTTGTCCTTGGAGTTCGCGAGCTGCGCGGAGCTGTCGGGCAGGCTCAGGCCCATGGCTTCGATGGCTGAGGCCATGGTGTTGGCCGTATACATGCCGCCGCACGAGCCTTCGCCCGGGATGGAGCACTTCTCGATCTCCTTGAGTTCGGCGTCATCGATCTGCTTGGCAGCGTGCTGGCCGACGGCTTCGAAGACGGTGACGATGTCGGCGGACTTGCCCTTGTGTAGGCCGGGGACGATGGTGCCGCCGTAGACGAACACGGATGGCCGGTTCATGCGGGCCATCGCCATGACGCACCCAGGCATGTTCTTGTCGCAGCCGCCGATGGTGACGAGTCCGTCGAAGCCTTCGGCGCCGGTCACGGCTTCGATCGAGTCCGCGATGATCTCCCGCGAGACGAGCGAATAGCGCATGCCAGGGGTGCCCATCGAGATGCCGTCGGAAACGGTGATGGTCCCAAAGATCACCGCTTTCCCGCCCGCCGCATCGGCGCCCTTGGCGGCTTCGGTCGCCAGGCGGTCGATGTGCATGTTGCAGGGGGTGACCATGGACCAGGTCGAGGCGATGCCCACGACGGGCTTCTGGAAGTCGGCGTCATCGAAGCCCACCGCCCGGAGCATCGCTCGGCTGGGGGCGCGATCGGGGCCATCGACGACGGCGGCGGAGTGTTGGCGGGCGTGCTCGGGAGTGCTCATGGGATGTGAAAAGTCTGCGGTTGTCAGGGGATGGCAGCCCCCTAGATAAGAGGGCAGGGAGCCGGACACTGAACCGCCCTGACGCTCCCTTACAATCCGATTTAAGACCCCCTTCGTCCCGTGGAATTCAATCTCAAGAAAATCATCAAGGCGCTCCTGTTCTCGACCTCCGAGCCGGTGTCCATCAAGGACATCCAGAAGGTCGTGCAGCGTTACCATGCCCAAGCCGCCGTCGAGAAGCAGCCCGACCTGTTGGAAGCCGCCGGTGAGCCGACCGTCCTGCCCGTCGGGCCGCCCGTGCAGGAGGTCATCCAGGATATCATCGACCAGGTGCCCACTTTGTTGACGGCGACCCAGATCCGCGAAGCCGTCGACGCCCTCGAAGCCGAGATGCGCGACGCCAACGATGCCTGCCGCATCCTCCAGGGTCCCGAGGGCTTCCGCCTCGTGATCTCCCCGGCCTACGCCGACTGGGTCCGCCTCCTCCGCGGCGAGCCTCGCCCGCAGCGCCTCAGCCCGGCCTCGCTCGAGACGCTTTCCATCGTCGCCTACCGCCAGCCGGTCACCCGCTCCGAGATGGAAGCCATCCGCGGCGTCTCCGTTGACAGCGCGCTCACACGTCTGCTCGAGCTCGAACTCGTCGCCGTCACGGGCCGCGCCGACCTCCCGGGCCGTCCGCTGCAGTACGGTACCACGGACAAGTTCCTGGATTTCACCGGCCTGCGTTCGCTCGGCGAGCTGCCGGCCTCCGACGTGCTTTCTCCCGCCCAGATCTCCGAATGGATCACGCGCGCCACGACGCCGGTCGAAGTCGGCGACGCCGAGGTCGGCCTGTCGCTCGAAGACCAGTCCGGCGCCGCGGTCGCGACCGAGTCGCCGCCTGAACCCGAGACGCCCAGCGCATGAGCCTCGAAGACCATCGCCGCGAGGTCGATCGCATCGACCGGGAAATCCTTCGCCTGCTCGGCGAACGCCTGCAGGTGGCCCGCGCCATCGGCGAGGCCAAGCTGAGGTCCGGCGCGCCGGTCTACGCCCCCCAGCGCGAAGAGCAGCTCCTGCGCTCGATCACGGAAGCCGCGCCGTCGATCCCTGCTTCCGGCCTCCGCGCCGTCTACCGCGAGATCATCTCGCTCTCCATCGGCGCCCAGATGGCCAAGCCGGTCGCCTACCTCGGACCGGAGGGCTCCTTCACCCAGCAGGCCCAGATCCGCGCCTTCGGCACCAGCGTGCCTGCGTTGCCTCTGCGCGCCATCGGTGACGTCTTCGCCGCCGTCGAATCCGGCGAGGCTTCCTATGGCGTCGTCCCGGTCGAGAATTCCACGGAGGGCGTGGTGAGCCACTCGCTCGACCTGCTCGCGGAGTCCGATCTGAAGGTCGTTGCGCAGGTCACCCTTTCGGTCGAGCAATGCCTCGTCGGTCAGGGACCACTCGACCAAGTCACCCAGGTGCTCTCCAAGGACATCGCCCTCGCGCAATGCCGCGGCTGGCTGTCCCGTCATCTGCCCGCCGCCGCGCTCGTCGAGACCGACAGCACCGCGGCCGCCGTGGAGCTCGTCGCGCGTTCGCCCCAAGGCCAGGCTGCCGTCGCCTCCGCCACCGCCGCTGAATCACGCGGCGTCCCGATCCTCGCCCGCGGCATCCAGGATCGCCGCGACAACGCCACGCGCTTCTTCGTCATCGCCAAGGCCGCCAACGCGGTCGGCGCGCCCGAGGAGGTGACGAGCGTCGTCCTCACCCTCAAGCATGAGCCGGGCGCCCTGCAAGGCGCGCTCGCGGCCTTCTCCGACCGCGGCCTCAACCTGATCCGCATCGAATCGCGGCCGAGCCATCGCCGCGCCTGGGAGTATCTGTTCTTCATCGACTTCCCGGGTCACTGGGAGACGCCGGCGGTCCAGGCGGCCATCGGCGAACTGAAGCCCCGCTGCGAGGTCGTGAAATGGCTCGGTAGCTATCCCCAGAGCGCCGGATGAGCCGACGCGCGCTCGGCGGCTTGATGCTGGCCGTGCTGGTCGCGGGACTCCTGTGGTCTGGTTTCGCCTGGTGGCGCGCCTGGTCCGCGCCGCTCGTCACCGTCGTCTTCCGCCCGGCGTTCTCCGTCGAGGGCATCGCCACCGGCACGCCGGTGCGCGTGCATGGCGTCACGGTCGGGCAGGTCGCCTCCATCGGCCTCGACCTCGACGCGGACGGCCGCCTGCGCCCGCTCGTCAGCCTGAGCGTGGACCCCGCGGCGCTCGAAGACCGCGGTTTCGCCGACCGCCTCCGCGGCGAACGGCTCGGCGAAGAGGTCGTCCGCGGCCTCCGTGCCCGGCTGATCACGGTCAATCCCGCTTCCGGCCTCCTGCAGGTCGAACTGATCTGGGACGCCGCCGCGGCCCCGCCGACGACCGGGCTGCGGCGCGACGAGATTCCTCCGGTCGGCGATGCCTTCGGTCGCCGCCTCGAAGGTTTCGTCGATCAGCTCGAGCGCTTGGCGCAGGCTGACCTCGTCGGTCTGGCCGCCGACCTCGACCGCGACCTCGACCGCTGGCTCATCGCGGCGGACCCGGCGCGCGCGGCCCGTTTCTCCGCGGATCTCGTCACGCGCACCGCCGCGGTCCGCGAAGCCACCGCCGGCGACGCCTTAGGTGAACGCGCGCGGCGTTTCGCCGAGGCCTCCGGCCGGCTCCGCACCGCGGTCGAGCAAGCGGAACGCGGATTGGACGACGAGACGCTCGCCGTCCTCCAGGTGCGCCTCGCCGATGCGGCCACGGCCCTCGCTTCTTTCGGCGCGGCCCTCGAGGGTTCGCAGGCGAGCATGACCGCCGCCGCCGGCGATGTTTCCGGGGTTCTCCGTGCGGTCTCCGAAGGTGCCCGGACCTGGAAGAAGAAGGCCGCCGGACTCACGACCGAGCCCCAGCCCCGCTGAGGGAACAGGCTTGCGGCGGACCCCCGGAGCGGGGATAGGTGAGGGGCATTTACCCGCCATGGCCGACCCGACCGACAAGATGGAATCCATCATCAACCTGTGCAAACGCCGCGGGTTCGTCTTCCCTTCCTCCGACATCTACGGCGGCTTCAACGGCTTCTTCGACTACGGACCCCTCGGCGTCGAGCTGAAGAACAACATCAAGCAGGCTTGGTGGCAGGATTTCGTGCACCGCCGCGACGACATCGTCGGCCTCGACTCCTCGATCATCCACCACCCGACGACCTGGAAGGCGTCGGGCCATATCGACAACTTCACCGACCCGCTCGTGGACTGCAAGGAGTCCAAGATGCGTTACCGCGCCGACCAGCTCTTCTTCGCCCCGGTGCGCGTCGCCGGCGAGACGATCGGCTACGTCTCCGTCCTCGAGGACGACGGCATGCAGGCCAAGGCCGACGAGATGGCCAACGAGCTGAAGCGCAAGCTCGCCAAGCAGGGCGCCCTCGAGCCGGTCGTGCTCAAGGATTATACCGAGGCCAAGCCCGAGGAGCACGCGCTCGTCCCTTCGCCCGCCACGGGCAAGCCGGGTTCGCTCACGCCGCCCCGCTCGTTCAACATGATGTTCCAGACTTACGTGGGCGCCATGCAGGACGCTTCGGCCACCGCCTACCTCCGTCCGGAGACCGCGCAGGGCATCTTCATCAATTTCAAGAACGTCGTCGACACGGGCCGCGTGAAGCTGCCCTTCGGCATCGCCCAGATCGGCAAGGCGTTCCGCAATGAGATCAACCCCCGCAACTTCATCTTCCGCTCCCGCGAGTTCGAGCAGATGGAGATCGAGTACTTCATCTCGCCGGCCGCGGACTGGTCGACCGCCCATAAGGATTGGATCGAAGGCTGCCTGGCCTGGTTCGAATCCATCGGCATCCCGCGCGCGAAGCTCTCCCTCTACCCGCACCCGACCGAGAAGCTGGCCCACTATTCCAAGGGCACCACGGACATCATGTTCGAATTCCCCTTCGGCGTGCAGGAACTCCAGGGCGTCGCCGCCCGCGGCGATTTCGACCTGACCCAGCACAGCAATGTCTCGGGCCAGAAGCTCGATTGGTTCGACGAGGCTGCCAAGGCCCGCTACATCCCGCACGTGATCGAGCCCTCCGTCGGCGTCGACCGCGTCTTCCTCGCGCTCCTCACCACGGCCTATCATGAGGACGAGGTCGAGGGCGAGAAGCGCGTCGTGCTCCGCCTCCCGGCCCGCGTCGCCCCGTTCAAGGCCGCGATCTTCCCGCTGGTGAAGAACAAGCCCGAGCTCGTCGAACGCGCCGAGGCCCTCTACCGCCGCCTGAAGAAGCGACACAACGTCTTCTACGACGCCGCCGGCGCCATCGGCCGCCGCTACCGCCGCCAGGACGAGATCGGCACGCCTTACGGCATCACCATCGACTTCGACACGATCGAGAAGGGCGCCGGCGTCACGGTCCGCGACCGCGACACGCTGGAGCAAGTGCGCATGACCGAGGACGAGGTCGTCCGCTTCCTCGACGACAAGGTCAACGGCTGACCTTCGTCGGGGCGCCCGCGAGTTCTTCCGCCAGCCTGGCGATCCGTCGCTTCCCGCACAGGGAGGCGGCGATTGTCAGGTTGCGCAGGCCTTGCGGCAGGTGCGCGAGGTATTCCGGCCGGCCCTTCTTGTGGCCGAGGAAACCGTACGCGCCGCAGGCCTGCAGGAGGCGCTGCGTCGCGGCGACGTGGAAGTAATGCGAGAACTCGTCGCTGGAACCTTTCCAGCCGGAGACTTCGCGCGCGTGGTCCTCGATCTCGATGCGCCAGAGGTCCATGTCGCTCCGCGTGAGGTACGGGTCGAAGGCAAGCGAGGCGTAGTCGTAGAACATGCAGCCGTGGCGCAGGCCCTGGAGGTCGACGAGCCAGGCGGTGCCGTCGCGCACCATGATGTTCTGGGACTGGAAGTCGCGGTGGATCGTGACGACGGGCTGGCCCATGAGTTCCTTGGCGAGCGAGGCCATCTCGTCGGTGACGGCGCGGTCGGGCCTGCGGCCGCCGAGCACGTTGTCCTGGAAGTACTGGCGCTCCCACTGGTAGAGGTTGGGACCGAAGGCCTCCATGAGCGGCACGCCCGCCGCGGCGAAGGCGTCGACGCCGTGGCGATGGATGCCGGCGACCTGTTCGAGCGCGGAGGCGACCGGCGCCCACGGGAACTCGGCCGCCTGAGCGAGCGACCAGAGGTCGGTGTCGCCGAGGTCTTCGAGCACGAGCACGCCGGC
>JAUMEU010000146.1:0-2027 GCA_032120295.1 Opitutales bacterium
CCGGAACACGGTCGTGATGTTCGGCTCGGCGCGCACCCTGCCCCCGGACGTCGCCCGCAAGCGCCTCGAGGAAGCCAAGGCGTTCGCCGCCAGCGGCAAGTGCGACGGCGCCGAGTGCGCCCACCGCATGCGCGTCGCCGAGATCGACCTGCGCAGTTCCGCCTATTACGAGGCCTGTCGCGAGCTGGCCTTCGAGATGACGAAGTGGTCGCTCCAGCTCCCGGAGTGGCAGCGCTTCCTGGTCTGCTCCGGCGCCGGTCCCGGCATCATGGAAGCGGCCAACCGCGGCGCGCATGAAGCCGGCGGCCGCTCCGTCGGCCTCGGCATCGCCCTGCCCTTCGAGCAGGAGCACAATCCTTACGTCACGCCGGAGCTCGACCTCGAGTTCCACTACTTCTTCGTCCGCAAATACTGGTTCCTCTACCTGGCCAAGGCCCTCGTGGCCTTCCCGGGCGGCTTCGGCACGTTCGACGAACTGTTCGAGATGCTCACGCTCATCCAGACGCGCAAGACCAAGAAGCAGTTCCCGATCCTGCTCTTCGGCTCTCCCTTCTGGAAGAACGTGGTCAACATGGAGACCTTCCAGGAATGGGGCATGGTCTCGCCCGAGGACCGCAACTTCTACGTGCACGTCGACTCGGTGAAGGAAGCCCGCGACATGCTCATCGAGATCATCACCGACCGCTACCTGAAGGGTGACAACGAAGGGCATGACTGAGGCCGTCAGCATCGCCCTGACCACCCTGCCCTCGCGCGAGGAGGCCGACCGTCTCGCCGCCGACGCGGTCTCGGCCGGACTGGTCGCCTGCGCTCAGGTCGACGGGCCGATTCGCTCTCACTACGTCTGGGAAGGCAAGGTCGAGAGCGAGGACGAGTTCCGCGTGACGTTCAAGTTCGCCGCGAGCAAGGGCGCCGACCTCGAGGCCTGGGTCCACGCCCGCCATCCTTATGCCGTCCCGCAGTGGTTGGCCTTCGCCGCCGACCACGCTTCACCCGCCTACCGGGCTTGGGTGCTCGGCGTCCGCTGATTTCATGGACCTCACCGCCGCCAAAGGACTGCTCTACTGCCTGCTCGGGCTCTTCGTGCTCGTCGCCTGGGCGCGCGAACGCCGCAAGCGCCGCCTGACCGGCGAACCCGAGAAGTTCTGGCCCGGCACGACCTACGCGCCCGCGGCCGCTTATTACACCGCCGCGGCCGGCGCGATCCTGATCACCATCGCCGAAGCCGCCGTCGAGAAGCGCGCCGGCCTCACCGACCAGCAAAGCATCCTCCCCGCGGTCTTCCTCTTTCAGTTACTCGGAGCCTCCATTGTCGAGGAAGTACTCTTCCGCGGCTTCGTGGCTCCGGGAGAACTCGTAGGGCGCAAACTCCTTGCGCTGATGATCATCGGCTCGTTGGTCTTCGCGCTCATCCATAATTTCGGCCTCGGCACCGCCGAAGGTAAAGTGAACGCCGCCTTCGCGTTCATCACCTCGGTCTGGCTCTACGTGGTACGCTTCAATCCCCTCAATCCTGATCGTTCGTTGCTCCCGTGTTTTATGGGACATATCGTGCGTAATCTGGCGGTGTTCGGGATTAAAGGAGCCCAAGGCTTCATAAGCTGGTGATTTGACGAGGGTCGGCTGGCAAATCCGTTGCAACCGCCGCCGGGCTTTGCTGTCTTGAAGAGACCCCATGAGCGCCCCCGAAACCGGTAATCGTCGCAATTTTCTGAAGCTCGGCGCGCTCGCAGGTCTCGGCTTCGGGGTGGGTGCGATTCCTTCCGCCGATGCCAAGCCCGACCCGGCGCAACTGAAGCATCGCGCCGCCGCCGACATGGGCGTCACCCGCCCGCGTCCGGCCCGCCATAAACCCGTCTGGGATCTCACGACGAAACCGCAGGAGAAGATCCGCGTCGGGATCATCGGCCTCAATCGCGGCCGCGCCCACGTCGCCTCCTGCGTCGCCACGCCCTTCGTCGAAGTCGTCGCGCTCTGCGATATCCTGGACGAACGCGCGCAGGCGCAGGCCGAGATCGTCCGCAAGA
>JAUMEU010000147.1:0-13026 GCA_032120295.1 Opitutales bacterium
CGCTACGCCGCCGAAAAAGGCCTGACCGTCCAGATGGGCTACATGCTGCGCTACAACCCCGGCATCCAGCTGCTGTTCCGCGCGGTCAAGGAAGGCTGGCTCGGGGACGTCATGGAAATCGACGCCTCGATAGGCAAGCTGCTCGACGAAGCCGGACGCAAACGCTTCGCCCAGCTTCCCGGCGGCGGAATGTATGAGCTCGCCTGCCATCTCGTGGACACGGTGGCGACGCTGATGGGCCCTCCTCTCTCGGTCCAAGCCTTCGGCAACGCCACCCGCGCCCCTCAGGACACCTTCGCCGACAACCAGCTCGCGGTACTCACCTACCCCAAGGCGACCGTGACGATCCGCTGCAACCATGCCGACCCGTTCGGCGGACCTAATCGCTGTATCTCCGTCCGCGGCACCAAGGGCGACATGGAGATCCGCCCGCTCGAATCCGGCAAAGTCATCCTACGCCTCGACGAACCCCGTGACACGGCCAAGGTCTGCCGGCAGGTCGGCGATAAAATGGTCATGTTCGCCGAACCACGCTTTAAGAAGGGCGAAAACACCTTCGCTCTGGATGTCCCCAAAGGCCGCTACGACGAGGAATTCCGCGACCTGCACCGCGTGCTCGTAGGCGGCCAAGCCTTCGCGTGGTCGGCCGACCACGACATCGCCGTCCACGCCACGGCGTTACGCGCCGCCGGCCTGGAGCCGCGCTGACCGGTCGATTTCAAAAGAGGTAGGGCTGACCGCCCCGGTCAGCCGCGGTTGAGCGTGGGCGCTCAACCCTACCCAAGGCCAACGCTGCGTCAGCGCAGCCCCCAGACCTTCTCCAATACGGGCACGACGCCCGGATCCTTGGCCTTGAGCTCCGCTAGGTCGAAGGGCTCCATGTCATTGCGATCGAAATAGGCCTCGGTGACCTCGGCGAAATATTCCATCTGATTGGTCATCGCATAGGCCTTGGTCGGAGTTTCGATATACTTCTCACCGGTCCAACGCTTGACGGCGTCATAAGTCCCGGCCGCCTTGGCCTGCTGGAAGGCCCCGAGGATATCCTTGTTCTGATAGCCTCCGGGGATGACCTGGTCATGATAGGCATGGGCGAGCTCATGGAGGACGAGCACGGGCATGCGCCGGATCTCCGGCTCAAAGCGGTCGACGTTCGTGAACTCGATCGCCTTGGCCAAGGCGATCTCACGTCCGGCCTGCTTCACCCAAGCCAGGCCGCCGTGATACTCGGCGGTAGGCCGGCGGTCCGGATAAGGCAGCGAGAAATTCAAGGGAACCAAGCGAAGCCGCTCGACGACCTTGGCTGGGAGGAGCCGCTCCACCTTTGCGAGCTGCGCATCCAAGATGACGACCGCCTTCTCGACGGCCGCAGCATCCTTGGCGAGCAGGCGCTCATCGATCCGCAGCGTCCAGCCGCGCACCTGGCGCACCTGACGATCCCGACCGGCCATCTGCACGGCAGCCTTGCCGAGGGCGTCGCCGACGAGGAAGTAAGTCTCGGCATTGCCGAACTCGTGGTGGCCATGGCCGGGATTCGGCGAGTCCGCGGGCTTGCGCACGAAGGTGCGGGTCGGGACGAACACGACGTTGTCCTTGAACTCAGGGTATTCCGCGACGTTCGCCTGGGCCTTGCGCAGAGCGGTCCATTCCTTCGGGGCATCGACCCACGGGCCGGTGAGTTCACCGACGATGACCGGCAGCTTCGGCGTGCCGAACTCCTTGCGGATATCGCGAATCAGATGGGCGAGGTTCTGCTCATACTCCGGCACGGCGGTCTTCGGATTCACGCCGTCGTTCCAACCCTGATACCAGACGAAACCGGCGAGCTCGACCTCCGCGCCGTCGTATGTCGGGAAATCCTTCTTCAGACTGGCCAGCGCCTCACGCACCTCGGCGACCATCTTCGTGTAATAAGGACCGACCTCACCGCCGGCGCTTGGCGGACGGAAATCGCGGTAGAGGCTCTTGCCTCCCCAGGCGGTCTTGATGAGCAGCACCTGGTCGCGGTAGGCCTGGCCGACGACATGCCCGAACTGATACTCCGGGCCGAAGTGATGCTTGCTCACGTAGGCACCGAAGCCGAGGGAGAGCGGACCGGCCTGCAATGGCTGCCCTTCTCGCTGATAACGCACCCAGACATCGTTCCGGACCGTCCACGATCCATCCGACTGCTTCAGGTGGGCGTAACGAGCGCCAGCCTCGGACTTGGACATCACGTCCACCAACGTACCCTTGCCCTCGTTGTAATTGCGTCCCGCGAGGTCAGCGACGCCCTGCCCCTGCATGTTGGACTGCCCGGCGAGGATGAAGACCTTGAGTTTCCCGGCCGGCTCGGCGGCGAGGCAGAGGACGGTCCAGCAGAGCAAGATCGGGGCGAATCTCATAAGCCACTTATCCATCTCTCCCTTCCGCCCCGCAAGCCCATCCCCTCAGACAACACCTCTTTGCCCTGACTCTTGGTCAATTCAGACCTCGATTCAGTCCTCGATTCAGCCATCAATTCAGTCCTCCACTCTGCACCAAACCATGTCCACCGCCCCCTTCCCCCTCTCCGGACTGGCCGACGAAGCCGCTGACGACATCGACGGCCAGATCGCGGCGCACCAGGCCCTTGGCTGGTCGGCCATCGAACTCCGTCTCCTCAACGGCAAGCAGTTCTCCGGACCGGCCGTGAGCGACGACGACTTCAAGCGGGCCGTCGACAAGATCGAAGCCGCCGGCATGCGAGTCAGCAGCTACGCGTCCGCCATCGGCAACTGGAGCCGGCCCATCACGGGCGACTTCGCCACCGACCTCGCCGACCTCAAGGTCCTCATCCCGCGCATGCAGCGCACCCGCACGAAGTTCGTCCGTACGATGAGCTGGGTCCGCGGCGACGTCTCCGAGGACGCGTGGCGCGACGAAGGCGTCCGCCGTTACCAGGAGATGGCCAAGCTCGCCGCCGACGGCGGTATCATGCTCCTGCACGAGAACTGCGAAGGCTGGGGCGGCCTTTCCGGCACGCACGCCCGCCGCTTCATCGAAAGCGTCGACCATCCCAGCGTCCGCTACCTCTTCGATATCGGCAACACGGTGTCCTACGGCCAGGAAACCATGCCCTTCTACCGCGAGATCCTGCCCTACGTGGAATACGTCCACATCAAGGACTGCCGTCGTAACCCGGAGGGAGGGAAGAGCAGCGCCTTCACCTACGCCGGCGAAGGCGACGCGCTCGTCCGCGAAATCCTCACCGACCTCATCGCCCGCGGCTACAAGGCCGGCGTCTCCATCGAACCGCACGTGGCCAGCATCGTCCACCTCGGCGAAGGCACCAAAGCCTCCCCGCAGGAGCGATTCGACTCCTATGTCCGCTACGGCCAGGGCCTCGAGAAGCTCCTGGCCGGGATCGTCGGCGGCGGGAAGTGATTTGGCTGGCTCTCCGACCCCGACCCCTCCTCCCTTCTGCGCATGTCCTCCGAACCGACTCCTCCCTTCGACGGCCCCCAGCTGGGCGACACGGTCGACGGCCTCACGCTCATCGCGGTCGGCATCCGGGACACCTTCACTGAAGTCCTCCCCGCGCACCGCGACGCCTTCACGCTCCTCAACGAATGGATGAGCGGCATCCGCCTGTACGAGCTAGAGGACGCCCTCGACCTCGACGCCAACTTCTGGGACGAACTCCTCGACTGCGACTACGAGGTCGGCGAAGGCGAGATCGACGGCGATAAGCCCGGCGAAATGGTGACCATCTACGACGTCTGGGCCGACGCCCAGCAGACCGAGGCCTGCCTCGACAAGCTCTGCGCCCGCCTCGAAGAACTCAAGGCCATGGCCGTCGACGTCCTGCCTCCCGGCCTGCACAACGCCGCTAAGACGCACCAGTCGCCGACCGAGACGCTCAAGCTGATCGCTCAGCTGGCCGACTGATCACTCGCTGCGCAACCAAGCCAGCGACGTTTTCCTGACCCGGAGGACGTTAAGATAGGTATTCTTCGCGCTATCGCCGGCACAATAGGCGAGCAGGACATCGTCGCCCACGAAATGGATGGCGGTGTAGCAATACCAACCATCCGGATCTCCCTCCAGAAGCTTGTGGCGGCCCCAGGTCGCCCCGCCGTCCTTTGAGATCGCCGCGACCAACGGGCTCCGCTTGCCCTTCGGGAAAGGCACCCGGCCGGAATGGTCATTGAAGACGGCCAGGAGCTCGTCCGACCCGGGGATACGTTTGATGCTCGCAGGCGATTCCGGCGAGGCGAGTTTGGTCGGCGTCGGCGCGCTCCAACTCTTGCCGCCGTCCTTTGAATCGAAACCGTACTGGCTGCCGGCGTCCGTCCGCGCCCAAGAGAACAGCGAACCATCGACCCGTTCAACCACACCAGGCTCTTGCAAGCCACTGGCTGAGCGGACCGGTATGGCCCACCAGTTCGCGGCCTCCTGCCACTTCTGGCCGTCGTCGTCGGAATAGATCCAGAGGGCGATGGCCCGCGCGTCGAAAGTACGACTGCTGACCGGGTCCTGTCCACGCGAACGATGGAACGCCACCGGCAGGATCAACCGGCCCTTGGAGGTCTGGATGAGTCGGTCGTTGTTCACCACGAAATAGCCGGGGGCCTGCAGGATCAGTTTCGGAGCGGACCAGGTCGTACCATCGTCCTCCGACGTCCGCAGGTATGGCCGGCAATCCACCCAACTGTTCTTCACAAGGTAGATCATATGCAGCTTGCCGCTGGCAGCGCGCAGCAGCGAGACGCTCATCACGTTACAGCGGCCTTCATTCTCCACGATCGTGCGCGGGGCGCTCCACGTGAGTCCACGGTCGTCGGAATGAATCTGGGCGATACGGGCCGGATCATCGTCGTAGCCCTTTCCTCCGCTATAGGCCGAGTAGCAGAAGATGATCCTCCCGGAAGCCAAGGTCGCGAAGGCGCCCTCGGAGTTCCGGGGATTATCCGGCGACGGCTGCATGGTCAGCAGCACCTTGCTCTGGGGGACGTCGAAGGGCTTCTGATCGAAAGCATGGGTCGAAACGGCCGCCACCCCAAGCCACAGCATAAGGAAAGTCTTCATTTCTTCTTGGCCTTGGCCTTACCGGCAGGGCTCTGCTTGATCAGCTGCACGGGGACGTCGTTCGCGAGGTCCGGACCAGGCGTGCTGCGTCCGCGGGCGATGAGCTTCTCGAGTTCGGCCTTCATCGCCGCGACGCGTTCAGGGAACTCGGCCTGCAGGTTGGTCTTCTCGCCAGGGTCCTTCGAAAGGTCGTAGAGCTGCACCGGCGGCAAGCCCGCTTCTTCGGGACCAGGCTTAGGCGAGCTCCAACCGGCGGAGCCGGCGCTGAGAAGCAGCTTCCACTGGCCATCGCGGATCGCGAAGCTGCCGTTGATCGACTGGCTGACGATACCTTGGCGGACGGACTCTTTGGCGCCGAGTAGGACCGGCAGGAAACTCACGCTGTCTTCGCCCATGCCGGCCGGCACGGTCGCGCCGGTGATCTCGGCGAAAGTGGCGAGGAAGTCGAACTGGCCGATGAGCGCCGCAGACACGGCTGGCTTCACCTTGGCGGGCCAGCGCACGAGGAACGGTACGCGATGGCCGCCTTCGTAGAGGTCGGCCTTGTTGCCACGATAGACGTAGCCCGGCTCGTGGCCGGCCTTCTTCAGCGTGGGAATATCGGCCGCCGGCGAGCAGCCGTTGTCCGAGGTGAAGATCACCAGGGTATTTTCGGTGAGGCCGAGTTTGTCCAACGAGGCCAGTAGGCGGCCGACGTCATGGTCGACCTGCTTCACGAAGTCGGCGTAAGGGCTGATGCCGCTGGAACCTTGGAACTCCTTGGTCGGCACGATCGGCGTGTGCGGGGCGTTGAGCGGCACGTAGGCGAAGAATGGCTTGGCCGGGTCGGCTTTCTTCTGGCCTTCGATGAAGGCAATCGTCTGGTCGATGACCGAAGGCATCACGTCGACGGCTTCGAACTTCGGTCCGGCCGGACCGGAGCGCAGCCAGGTCTTGGTGGCGCTCGGGATCTCCGTCACGCGGCGGTCCTTGATCCAGACGAACGGCGGCATGTCCAGTGAGGCGCTGATGCCGAAGAAGGTATCGAAACCGTGATCGACGGGGCCATCCAAGATGTCGCGCCCGTAGTCCACCGAGGCCGCATCCTGGAAGGCCTTGCTGAAGTTACCGCCATCATCGGCGACGCCACCGTTCTTCAGCGGGAAGCTCATGCCGAGATGCCACTTGCCGAAACACCCCGTCGCATAACCCTGCTGCTTCAGCAGACCCGCGAGGGTGAGGCGATCCTTCGCGATCAGCGGGGTCGAGAAACCGCCGAGCACGCCGGATTGGAGCTTGGTGCGCCAATGGTATCGCCCGGTCAGCAAGCTGTAGCGGGTCGGGGTGCAGACGCCTGAGGACGTATGTCCGTCGGTGAAACGGACGCCGCCCCTGGCCAGTGCATCCAGCTGCGGCGTCGCGATCTTGCTCTGCGGGTTGTTGGCGCCGAGGTCGCCGAAGCCTTGGTCGTCGGCTAGGATGACGATGATATTGGGCCGGTCGGCGGCGACCAAGGCCAAGGACATCAGCCAGCCGATAAACAGGGGGAAGCGCATGGTGGGGTGACACCTTTCCTAGGCGTCCGGTTCCCGCCCCGCAACCCTCTCCTCGACCCTATCTTGTTTGCCTCCGGCCAGCCCCTCCCCTATCCCCTGACCTCTCTCTATGTCGTCCCTCCTCGGCTTCTCTTTCATCGGCTTCGCCCGCGGCCAGTCCCGCAACGCGCCTTACCGCTCCGTCAACCCCGCTACGGCGACCGCGCTCGAGCCGGACTTCTTCCCGGCGACCGCAGCCGAAGCAGACCAGGCCTGCACCCTAGCCGACCAGGCCACCCCGGTGCTCGCCGGACTTTCCGGCCAGAAGAAGGCCGCCTTCCTCCGCGACATCGCCACCCGGATCGAAGCCGCCACGCCCGCCCTCGTCGCCCGTGCGACACAGGAGACCGGCCTCCCCGAGGCCCGTTGCCAAGGTGAGATCGGCCGCACGATGGGCCAGCTGCGCCTCTTCGCCGACCTCGTTGAGAAAGGCGACTGGATCGATGCGCGCATCGAAACCGCGAATCCGGACCGCAAGCCGCTGCCCAAGCCCGATCACCGCTCGCTGCTCCGTCCCGTCGGCCCCGTTGCCGTCTTCTGCGCGAGCAACTTCCCCTTCGCCTACTCCGTCGCCGGCGGCGACACCGCTTCCGCTTTCGCCGCAGGCTGCCCGGTCATCGTGATGGCGCATCACGCGCACGTCGGCACCGCCGAAATCATGGGCGGGCTCATCGTCGAGGCCGTGAAGGCCGCCGGACTTCCGGAAGGTACGTTCTCCCTGCTCATGGGCGAAGGACGCGTCATCGGCCAGCAGGTCGCCAGGCATCCGGCCCTCCGCGCCATTGGCTTCACCGGCTCCCGCGTCGGCGGACGCGCTCTGATGGACACCGCCGCGGCCCGTCCGACCCCGATCCCGGTCTACGCCGAGATGAGCAGCGTCAATCCCGTCGTCCTGCTCGAAGGCGCCCTCGCCTCCCGCGGCGAAGCCATCGCCACGGGCCTCCTCGGCTCGTGCACCCTCGGCGTCGGTCAGTTCTGCACCCAGCCCGGGCTAATCGTCCTTGTCCGCTCGGCCGCCGCCGAAGCCTTCGTCGCTAAGCTCTCCGCGCTCTTCACCGACTGCGCCGAGGGCGTCATGCTCACCGCCGGCATCCATCAGGCCTATCAGAAAGGCGTTGCGGCCCGCACCGCCCAGGCCGGCGTCAAGGTGATCGCCCAAGGTAAGTCGAGCGGCCAGCCCAACCGCGCCGTCGCCACGCTCTTCTCCACCGAAGCCAAGACCTTCGTCGCCGACGTTTCGCTGCAGGAAGAAATCTTCGGACCCAGCTCGCTCGTCATCTGGTGCGCCGACGCGCGTGAGGTCAACGCGGTCCTGGGCGCCCTGCACGGCAACCTGACCGCCACCGTCCACGGCACCGACGCCGAGCTTGCGCAGCATGCCGCGCTCATCGCCCGCCTCGAAGCCGTCGCCGGCCGCGTCGTCATCAACGGTTTCCCGACCGGCGTCGAAGTCTCGCACGCCATCGTGCACGGCGGCCCCTACCCTTCGCTCTCGGACGGACGCACCACGTCCGTCGGCTCCAACGCCATCTACCGCTTCACGCGCCTGGTCTGCTTCCAGAACTATCCGGACGCCGCCCTACCCGCCGAACTGCGCAACGCCAACCCGCTCGGCCTCTCCCGCCTCGTCAACGGCACCCGCTCGAACGCCGCCCTCTGACACCCCTACCCCTACCCCAACCCCTACCCCTATTTCTCTTCGTCACATGTCTCCCCTCGAACTCCAGAAGGTCCTCTCCTCCGGCCTGCTCTCCTTCCCGATCACCGACTTCCAGGCCAACGGCGACTTCGACGCCACCGGCTATGCCAAGCGCCTGCAGTGGCTCGCGCCCTACGGCGCCACCGCGCTCTTCGCCGCGGGCGGCACGGGTGAGTTCTTCTCCCTCGAACCCAAGGAATACTCCGCCGTCATCAAGACCGCGGTCGACACCTGCGACGGACTCGTCCCGATCCTCGCCGGCGCCGGCGGTCCCACCCGCGTGGCCATCCAATACGCCCAGGAAGCCGAGCGCCTCGGCGCCAAGGGCATCCTGCTCCTGCCGCATTACCTCACCGAGACCAACCAGGAAGGCGTCGCCGCGCACGTCGACCAGGTCTGCAAGTCCGTGAAGATCGGCGTCGTCGTCTATAACCGCAACGTCTGCCGCCTCCAGCCGCACCACCTCGAGAAGCTCGCCGCCAACAACCCCAATCTCATCGGTTACAAGGACGGCTTCGGCGACATCGAGCTCATGGTCTCGATCCGCCGCCGCATGGGCGACCGCTTCAGCTACCTCGGCGGCCTGCCCACCGCCGAAGTCTACGCCGCGGCCTACAAGGCCATGGGCGTGCCGGTCTACTCCTCCGCGGTCTTCAACTTCATCCCGCAGGCCGCGATGGACTTCTACCATGCCGTCGCGAAGGACGACCACGCGACGCAGAACCGCCTGCTCGACACCTTCTTCCTGCCCTACCTCGAGCTCCGCAATAAGAGCGCCGGTTACGCCGTCAGCATCATCAAGGCCGGCGCCACGATCGTCGGCCACGGCGCGGGACCCGTCCGCGCCCCGCTGACGGACCTCAAGCCCGCGGAGGTCGAGCAGCTCGCCGCCCTCATCGCCAAGGCCGGCGTCAAGTAAGCCGGCATGCGCGAGTTCGCCGGAGCATCGGAAGATCACCTCGGCGCCGCCGTCGCCAAGGTGAAGCAGCGCGTCCTGCCGCTGTTCATCCTGATGTTCATCGTGAACTATCTGGACCGGGTGAACGTCGGCTTCATCCAACAGCACCTCAAGACTGACCTCGGGCTCGACAGCGCCGCTTACGGGCTGGGCGCCGGCCTTTTCTTCATCGGCTACGCGATCTTCGAAGTCCCCTCGAACCTGCTCCTGCAGAAGTTTGGCGCCCGCGTGTGGCTGACGCGCATCACCATCACCTGGGGCGTCGTGGCTTCCCTGATGGCGTTCGCCCGCACCGAGAACGAATTCTACGCCCTCCGTTTCGCGCTCGGGGCCGCGGAGGCCGGCTTCTTCCCTGGCGTCATCTATTATTTCACCCGCTGGTTGCCTTCCGCCGAACGCGGCAAAGCCATCGCGCTCTTCCTCAGCGGTTCGGCCATCGCTTCGATCCTATCCGGCCCGCTCTCCGGCGCGCTCATGCAGACCTCGCTCTTCGGCCTCAAGGGCTGGCAGAGCATGCTGTTCGTCGAAGGCCTTTTCTCGGTCGTGATCGGCATCGGTGCCTGGTTCTGGCTCGACTCCCTGCCCCGGGACGCCCGCTGGCTTTCGACCGAACAGAAAGCGGCCTTGGAGAACACCATCGATGCCGAGCAACGCGAACGCGAAGCCGGCCAGACCCAGCGACCCGGCGTCCTCAGCCTGCTGCGTGACCCGCAGATCATCCTCTTCTGCGTCATCTACTTCGCGATCCAGCTGACCATCTACGCCGCGACGTTCTGGCTGCCGAGCATCATCCGGAAGATGGGCGACCTCACCGATCTGCAGGTAGGCTTCCTCAATTCCGTCCCGTGGACGATCTCGATCGTCGGCATGTATCTCGCCGCCGCCGGCGCCGCCCGCTGGAAACGTCCGCAGCTCTGGGTGGCCGGAGCCCTGATCATCGCCGCGACGGGCATGTTCCTGTCGACGACCGGCGGCCCGGTCTTCGCCTTCGTGGCCATCTGCTTCGCCGCCTTAGGCTTCAAGTCAGCGTCGTCGCTCTTCTGGCCGATCCCGCAGGGCTACCTCGACGCGCGCATCGCCGCGGCGGTCATCGCGCTGATCAATTCTCTCGGCAACCTCGGCGGCTTCGTGGCGCCCACGGTCTTCGGTCGGCTCGAGAAGATGACGGGCTCCGTCCAATACGGACTCTACGGACTCGCCGCCGCCTCCGTCCTCGCCGCCGGCCTCGTCTTCCTCGCCCGCACCCGCCCCCGCGCCTGATTGGTCCCCACCCCTACCCCTACCCCTACCCCTAACCCTACCCCTTTCTTCAATGTCCTCTCCTCTCATCCAGTCCGTCCGTGTCGTGCCCGTCGCCGGCCATGACAGCATGCTGCTCAACCTCAGCGGCGCGCACGGTCCTTTCTTCACGCGCAATATCATCCTGATCACCGATAACTCCGGACGCACCGGCCTGGGCGAAGTCCCCGGCGGCGAGAAGATCCGCCAGACGGTCGAAGACGCCGCCCCGTTGCTGATCGGTCAGGAGATCGCCGCTTATGAGCGGCTCCTCGCGGAGGTCAGCGCGGCCTTCTCGGACCGCGACGCCGGTGGCCGCGGCCTGCAGACCTTCGACCTGCGCGTGACCATCCACGCCGTCACGGCGATCGAATCCGCCCTCCTCGACCTCCTCGGCCAGTTCCAAGGCAAGCCCGTCGCGGCGCTCCTCGGCAAAGGCCAGCAGCGTACCGAAGTCGAGATGCTCGGCTATCTGTTCTTCATCGGCGACCGTCGTAAGACGACGCTTGGCTACCGCGACGAGGCCGGCTCGCCGCACGCCTGGCATCGCCTCCGCAACGAGGAAGCCCTCACCCCGGAAAGCATCGTCCGCCAGGCCGAGGCCGCCCAGGAACGCTTCGGTTTCCAGGACTTCAAGCTCAAGGGCGGCGTGCTCAGCCCCGCCCGCGAGATCGAAGCCGTCCGCGCCCTCGCCGCCCGCTTCCCGCAGGCCCGTATCACCCTCGACCCCAATGGCGCGTGGCTCCTGAAGGAGGCCGTCGAAGTCTGTCAGAACCTGAAGGGCGTGCTCGCCTACGCCGAGGATCCGTGCGGCGCCGAAGCCGGCTTCTCCGGACGCGAGATCATGGCCGAGTTCAAGCAGGCCACTGGCCTGCGCACGGCGACCAACATGGTCGCGACCGATTGGCGTCAGCTCGACCACGCGCTGAAGCTGCAGGCGGTCGATATCCCGCTCGCCGATCCGCACTTCTGGACGATGCAGGGCTCGGTGCAGGTCGCGCAGGTCTGTCAGGAACGCGGCCTCACCTGGGGTTCGCATTCGAACAACCACTTCGACATCTCGCTCGCGATGTTCACGCACGTCGGCGCCGCCGCCCCGGGCGACGTCACCGCGATGGACACCCACTGGATCTGGCAGGAAGGCCAGCGCCTCACCAAGGAGCCCCTGCTCATCAAGGGAGGCAAGATCACCGTCCCACAGAAGCCCGGCCTCGGCGTCGAGATCGACCCCGCCCAGCTTGAAGCCGCCCATCAGCTTTACCTTAAGCTGCCGTCAGGCTCGCGCGACGACGCGGTCGCGATGCAGTTCCTGATCCCGGGCTGGAAATTCGACCCGAAGAAGCCCTGTCTGGTCCGCTGAAGCGGATTTAGCGATTTCCAACCTCCGGCCCAGGGGTAGAGTCGGCCCATGAACAAGACGTCCGTCGCCATCACCACCGCCTTCTGCGTGGCGATTGGTTTCCTCATCGCCCGCTTCATCGGTCCGACCGAGACCCCGGCCCCCGCCAAGGTGGAAAAGGCCATCGTCGCCGCCCCCACGCCGGCTCCGCAGCCGCCCAAAGTCGCCACGCCTAAACCCGTCACTGCGACGCCGGCCAAGCGCCCACCGATGGACGAGGCGACGAAGGCCCGCTACAAGGCCTTCGGCGAAGAGACCCGGAAAATGGCCCTCGACCTCGCCGGCGGCGACGAGAAGAAGCTCAGCCAGGCCTTCCGCAACGGGATGGCCAACCCGGCCACGCAAGACCTCTTCAATCGCGGTCGCGCCCTCGGCGAAGCGATGCGCGCCGCGGAGACCGACGCCGAGCGCGCCGCGCTGGAAGGCCAAGTGGCCGCGCTCCGCGACGAAGGCATGGGCATGCTCAAAGCGGAGCTCGAGAAGATCGACGCCGCCGCCGCGAACGGCCAGCCCGCGGCGACGCCGCCCGCCCCCGCCCCGGTCATCCCTGCCCAGGGACTGATGTAAGGTTACTTGGAGATGGGCTGGGAGATCCGTAGGTAGGCGAACAAATCCCGGAGTTGCTGGTCGGTCATGCCGTCCAGCAGGCCTTCCGGCATCAGGCTTCGGCCCATCGGCGTGAGCAGGCGGACGTCGGCCTGGCGCACGGTGATGTCCTCCCCTTCGAGGCCGCGCAGGACGAGGATCTGAGCGTCGCGCTCGACGAGGAAGCCGCTGAGCGAGCGACCGTCGTTCGTGGTGACCGACAAATATTGGAAGCCTTCGCGGATCTCGGCGTTGGGGTTCACGATGCTGATGAGCATCGTGCCGAGGTTGTCGCGCTGGTAAGCCGTGAGCTCGGGGCCGATGCGGCCGCCCTTGAAGAAGAGCTTATGGCAGGCGGCGCACTTCTCCATGAAGAGCGCTTCGCCGGCGTAAGGATTACCGGTGCCGGCCTTGAGCTTCGCCTCCACGTCGGCGATCTTCGCGATGAAGTCCGTGACGCCTGCGGCGGGCGTGACCGGATAGA
>JAUMEU010000148.1:0-3277 GCA_032120295.1 Opitutales bacterium
CTCGCCTTCGGCGGTGGGTTACCAGCCGACCCTCGCCTCCGAAATGGGCAACCTCCAGGAACGCATCACCTCCACCAAGAAGGGTTCGATCACGTCCTTCCAGGCGGTGTACGTCCCGGCGGACGACCTGACCGACCCGGCTCCCGCCAACACCTTCGCCCACCTTGACTCGACCGTCGTGCTCGAGCGCCGTATCGCCGAGCTGGGTATCTACCCGGCCGTCGACCCGCTCGCTTCCACTTCGACCGCGCTCGCGCCCGAAGTCGTCGGCGACCGCCACTTCCGCGTCGCCCGCGGCGTGCAGGGCCTCCTCCAGCGCTACAAGGACCTCCAGGACATCATCGCCATCCTGGGCCTCGACGAACTGTCCCCTGAGGACAAGCTCGTCGTCTTCCGCGCCCGTAAGGTGCAGAAGTTCCTCTCCCAGCCTTTCCACGTGGCCGAAATCTTCACGGGCTCGCCCGGCAAGTACGTCGCCCTCGACGACACGCTGCGAGGCTTCGAGATGATCCTCTCCGGCGAGCTCGACCACGTGAACGAGAACGACTTCTACATGAAGGGCGGCATCGACGAGGTCCTCGCCGCTTCCGGGCAGTCCAAGAAATAAGCCTCCATGTCCCTTAAGGTCGAAATCGTCACCCCTGATCGCCGCGCCTACGAAGGCACGGCGGACCGGGTGACCCTGCCCACCGCGTTGGGCAGCATCGGCATTCTGCCCGGCCACCAGCCCCTCACGGCGATCATCGCCGCCGGCGAGGTCATCCTCACCGTCGACGGCAAGGTCAGCCGCCTCGCCATCGACCGCGGGTTCGTACGCGTGGTGGCGGACAAGGTTTCGATCGTGACGGAAGCCGCCTTGGGCCAGGATCAGATCGATCTTACGGCCTTGGAAAAAGCCGAAGCGCGCGCGCTGGATGCGGTGGCGGTCGCCCGGGCCGAGAAGGCCCCGGACCCGGCGGAAATCGACAAGATGGAGCAGGTCTTGAAATTCGCCATGGTGCAGCGCCTCGTCAAGGGACGCTCTTCCTCCGGGAGGTCAGAGTAAGCTGCCGTTTTTCGGCTAAACACCGTCACAAGCGGAACTTGCCCCACCTTCCCCGGTGGGGCAAAGTTCCCACGTGATTAAAGCTGCGATCACGGTCTCACTCGTCCCCCAAGCCAAGGGCGGCCCGTTCGTCTATTGGGACGGCCTCGCGGCCGCGGCCGCTTCCGCCGCGAAGCTGGGCTTTGACGCCATCGAGGTCTTCGCCCCTTCCGCCGCGGCCATCGATCGCCCGGCCCTTCATGCCCTGCTCAAGCAGCACGGCCTCACGGCCGCGGCTTTCGGCACGGGCGGCGGCTGGCTCGTCCATAAGTGGCACCTGACCCACGCCGACCCCGCCATCCGCAGTCAGGCCCGCGAGTTCATCCGTGCGATCATCGACGTGGGCGGCGAATTCAAAGCCCCTGCGATCATCGGTTCGATGCAGGGTAAGGCCGAAGGCGAAGTCTCCCGCGAGCAGGCGCTGACCTGGCTGGCCGAGGCGCTCACCGATCTCGGCGCCCATGCCGCCCGTTACGGCGTCCCGCTGCTTTACGAGCCGCTCAACCGCTACGAGACGAATCTCCTCAACCGCCAGCTCGATGCGGCCCAGTTCCTTGAGTCGCGGCAGATCGCGAACGTGCAGCTGCTCTGCGACCTGTTCCACATGAACATCGAGGAGGTCTCGAACGCCGCCACGCTCCGCGCCTGCGGACGGCACGTCGGCCACGTCCACTTCGCCGACAGTAACCGCCAGGCCATCGGCTTCGGCCACACGGACGCCGCTTCGGTGATCGCCGCGCTCAAGGATATCGGCTTCGCCGGTCATCTCTCCGGCGAGATCCTGCCGCTGCCCGACTCCGAAGCCGCCGCCGCGCAGACGATCAAGGCCCTCCGCACCCACTTACCCCGCTAAGACCATGCTCAAGCACCAGCTCATCCATCCGAAGATCTCCGAAGTGCTCGCCCGCGCGGGCCATCACTCCGTGATCCTGATCGCCGACGGCAACTACCCGGTCTGGGGCAAGAAGGGACCGAACGCCGAGCTGGTCTCGCTCAATCTTTCGCCGGGTATCCCGACCGTCGCCCAAGTGCTCCGAGCGGTGCTCAGCGCCGTGCCCGTCGACGCCGTCAATACGATGGGTATCCCGCCCGACGATTCGTACGCGCAGCAGGGTGAGCCGCCTGTGTGGGCCGAGTTCCGCCAGGAAGTAAAGGCCGCCGGCCTGAAGCTCGAGCTCCAGCCCGTCCTGAAGTGGGATTTCTATAAGGCCGTCGAATCCGCCGACCACATCCTGACCATCCAGACCGGCGACCAAGCGCTCTGGGGCAACGTGCTCCTCACCGTCGGCTGCCGCACCGCCTGAACTTTCTTTCCATGAAGACCCGCACCCTCGGTAAGACCGGGATCGAACTCCCGATCCTCAGCTTCGGCGCCTCCTCGCTCGGCCAGGAATTCCGCAGCGTCGCCCTCGACGACGCCCTGAAGTCCGTCCAGGTCGCCCTCGACTGCGGCCTCAACTTCATCGACACGTCGCCCTTCTACGGCCGCGGGATGTCCGAGGTGCTCCTCGGTATCGCCCTCCGAGGCGTGCCGCGCGACCGCTATAAGCTCTGCACGAAGATCGGCCGCTACGATCTCCCGCACTTCGACTTCAGCGCCAAGCGCGTCGCGGAGAGCATCGACGTCTCCCTGCACCGCCTCGGCACCGACCACCTCGACATCGTCCTGTGCCACGACATCGAGTTCGTCCCGATGCAGCAGATCGTCGACGAGACCATCCCGGCCCTCCGCAAGGCGAAGCAGGCCGGCAAGGTGAAGGCCATCGGCTTCAGCGGCTATCCGCAGAAGATCTTCAAGTTCATCTGCGACCAGACCGAGGTCGACTGCGTGCTGAGCTACAACCAGCACACGCTCCAGAACACCCGCTTCTCCGACGAGACGGTGCCCTACCTGAAGGCGAAGGGCGTCGGCGTGATGAACGCCGGCCCGTTCAGCGCCCGCCTGCTCACCAACGCCCCGCTACCGGCCTGGCTCAAGGAGCCGGAGGAAGTGAAGGCCGCCGCCCGCGCCGCCGCCGCCCATTGCGCCGCGAAGGGCAGCGACATCGCCAAGCTCGCCCTGCAGTTCTCGCTCCAGCATCCCGACATCGCCACGACGGTCTCGGGCAGCGCCAATCCGACCAACATCCGCAACTGGGCCAAGTGGGCCGCGGAGCCGATCGATCAGCAGCTCCTCGCTGAGGTCCTGGCCAT
>JAUMEU010000149.1:0-4698 GCA_032120295.1 Opitutales bacterium
CGAGCGGAGCGAAGGCGGCGTGCGCGGAGGAGACCGCCGCAGGCACGCGCGCGGCGAAGGCCGGATCGGCCGACACCACCTCCGCATGCGGAGAGTTGGAAACCACGCGGTCGCCGACGGCGAAACCAGGGACCTGGCCGGCGTCGAGGACTTCGCCCACGTGACAGTAGCCGAGCGGGATCGGCCGGGCGAGCTTGCTGCGGACGGCGGCGAGCGTCGGGAACAGGCCTTCGGTCCGGACCTTCGCGAGCACCGCGCGGAATTTCTCGGGCTGCTGCCGGGCCTTGCTCAGCCAGCCGGCGCGACCGAACTCGACGAGCATGCGCTCCGTGCCGAGTGAGACCAACGAACGCGAGGCGCGGACGAGCAGACGTCCGCGACGCGGGCCGGGCGCGGGCGCGTCGACGAGTTCGGTGCGACCCGAACCCAGATGCTGGATGAGCTGGCGCAAGGTCAGGAACGGGCCCGCTCCGTCTCGAAGGAGGACTGCTCGGTGAAGGTCGTCATCGCCGCGAGCACGAAGCCGGCCGTGAACATCAGCGGCGTGAACCAGATGAGCAGGTCGATCGTGGCATGCAGGCCGAGGAGGATGAGCCCGAGCGCGAGCGGATAAGTCTCCGGATGGCCGGGACGGAAAGCGCGGAAGAGCTTACGGCCGAGCCAACCGAAGAAGGCGAGGAGCGGGAGCAGGCCGATCACGCCGACTTCGGCGAGCATCTCGAGCCAGTCATTGTGCGCATGGAGCGCGCGGAAGCGCAGCTTGCCCTGATGGACCATCTCCGGCTGCATCGCCTGATAAGGCGGTGAGACCCAGCGGTAGGAACCGGCGCCGTAACCGACCCAGACGCGGCCCGTCCAGCCGCCGTCGGTGGCGAGCGCCCACGTCGCGCGCCGCAGGGGCGCGCGGTCGTCGAAACCGGTCGCCTGATAGTTCGTGGCCTTGGCCTGGACGCGGGCGAGGAGCGGCCGCAGGTCCGCGACGAACAGGACCGCCGCGGCGGAGAGCGCGAGCGCGCCGCCGGTGATCAGCATGATGCGACGACGCGATCCGCTCGAGCCCGGGAAACCGAACCAATAGGCGGCGACCGGGGCGAGGACGAGGAGCGCGAGACCGCACGCCGCGCCGGCCGTGCTTTTGGTCAGGGCGGCGAGGAGCGCGAGGGCGAAGGCGAGGAAGGCGGCGGCGAGATGCGGGCCGCCGCGGAGGACGTTGTCGCCGGCGCGACGGATGTGCCAGAAGGTGAGCGCCAGGGCGACGCCCGCGTGCAGGTAGAGATACACGCCCGCGTGGTTGCGGTTCATGAACGTGCCGAAGGACTGCGTGTTGTAGGGCACCGGGAAGCCGAGGACGGTCCCGTAGGATTTCTGGTTCAGCACGCCGAAGGCCCCGACCGCGAGGGCCGCGAGCACCGAGGTCCAGCCGAGGATCAGGTAGCCGCGGCGGCGGCGGAGACCATGCCGCAGGGCCAGGAAGAGGAGCCACGGCGCGCCGAGCGTCATCATCTGACGCCACGCGTTCATCGGCGGCTGGCTCGTCTCGGCGGACGAGAACGGGGCCCGCAGGCCCGAAGGCAGCCAGCGCACATACTCCTGCTGACGTACGTCGAACTTGCCGACGTCGATGCCAGGGAGGCCTTGGGCGGCCCAGAAGGCCTCGCGGTCCACGGCGACGCCCCAGGCGTTCCAATCCTGGACGGCGAAGTAGGCGAAGAGCAGGACGCCCGCCCAGAAGGGGATCGAGCGGAGCATCTCGGCGCGAATCTCGGCGGCGGGACGCGAGACGAGGTCGCGCGAGAGCAGGAACCAGGCGAGCGAAGAGCCGGCGAGCAACGCGGCCGGGAAGCAGACGTGGTCGAGCCAACGATAGGAGAACGGCTCGAGGCCGTCGGCGACAGCGACCCCGAGGGCGGCCACCAAGCCGACGGAGGCGACGGCCATCACGACGCGTTGGGCGCGGGCTTCGGCGACCACGGCGAAGAAAGCGGCGGCGGCGAGGCCGAGCGCCGCGGCGACCGTCCAGAGCACGACCCCGGCCCAGCCCCACGGCGCGACGACGAGGACGAGCCCGGCGAGCAGCATCACGGTGCGTTCGCGGGAGGTGAATTTGTTATGAGAGGGCATTATTTAATTAGGGGGCACGCTGGCACGCGGGCACGTGGGCAAGGGGCGGATTAGAGGCAGTGCAAAGGTGATTTCTGGATTAGCTGGCCCGTTGACAAGTTGACACGTGGGCAAGGAGCTAACAACTGGAGGCCCAGAGGCTCAGAGGCTCCGTGGACCAGAGAGCACTGGGCTCAAGGGGGAACCGGAGTCCGGAGGATTGGCTGATCGACTAGGTGACACGTGGGCAAGTTGGCACGTGGACAAGGGAGGCAAGAACGAGAGGCTCGGAGGCCCAGAGGCTCCGTGGACCAGAGAGCACCAGGCTCAAGGGGGAACCGGAGACCGGAGGATTGGCTGATTGACTAGGTGACACGTGGGCAAGTTGGCACGTGGACAAGGGAGGCAAGAACGAGAGGCTCGGAGGCCCAGAGGCTCCGTGGACCAGAGAGCACCAGGCTCAAGGGGGAACCGGAGACCGAAGGATTGGCGGGGGTGCAGGTAGGGTTGAGCGCCTCGCTCAACCGCGGCTGACCGAGGGCGGTCAGCCCTACCCATTGCGGCCGCTGGCACCCGAATAGCCGATGTCCCGGTGGCCGGCACCTGACACCTTCAGAAGAATGTCCGAAGCAAACTATCCGGTTTCCGGTCTCCCCTTGAGTGATAGCTATTCTGCCACCTGCCACCCGGGGCTGCCACCTGCCACCCGGAAATTTGTGAGGCCAGATGCAGCTATGTCGTGACGCGGTCCCGACCCTACCCGTTGCAAGCACTCCCCCGATACTCCATACTCAATACTCGATACTCTTTGTATCTCTTCTGGTCAACCGAGCCTCTGGGCCTCCGGGCCTCTGATCACACAATCCCCGCCTGATAGATATCGTGGATGCGGATGAGGCCGAGGCAGCGTTGGGTGGCGGCGTCGGTGACAGGCAGGACGGAGATCTGCGAGGGGCGGTCTTCCATGATGCGGGCGGCTTCGGCGAGGGACATCGGGCCGTGGGCGCGGATGGGATTCACCGTCATGATGTCGGCCGCGCGGGCGGTGTTGATATCGACGCCGCGGCCGAGCGCGCGGCGGAGGTCGCCGTCGGTGATCAGGCCGGCGAGCGTGCCGTCGGCCGCGAGCACGCAGGCGGCGCCGTGCGGATGGCGGGTCATCGCGATGACCGTGTCGCGGAGGGCGTCGCCCGGCTGGGCGACCGCGCAACGTTCGAGCGGCTGCAAGGCTTCACCGACGGTGAGGGTCAGATTACGGCCGAGCTGGCCGGCGGGATGGAAGCGGGCGAAGTCGGAAGGTCCGAAGCCACGCTTCGTCATGAGCGCGGCGGCGAGCGCGTCGCCGAGCGCGAGGGTCAGGAGCGCGCTCGTCGTCGGCACGAGGCCGAGCGGGTCGGCTTCGGGGCGGGCACCGATGTCGAGGACGACGTCGGCCTGGGTCGCGAGCGGCGACTGGGTGTTGCCGACGATGGCGATGACCGGCGACTTGAAGGACCGGAGGACCGGGATGAGGCGGACGAGCTCGGCCGTCGTGCCCGAGCGGGAGAGAAGCACGACCGGATCGCCCGCCTGCAGGATGCCGAGGTCGCCGTGCACGGCGTCGGCCGCGTGAAGGAAGATGGCGGGCGTGCCCGTGCTGCAGAGCGTCGCGGCGATCTTCTGGCCGATGAGGCCGGATTTGCCGACGCCGCAGAGCACGACCTTGCCGGGATGCGCGGCGATGAGGTCGACCGTCTGCGTGAACGCGCCGTCAAGACGCGTGGCGAGTTCGGCGAGCGCGGAGGCTTCGGCCTGGAGAAGGTCGCGGGCGGATTGGAGGGGAGTGGGCATGGGCTTTAAAAAAGGGGTAGGGGTAGGGATAGGGGTAGGGGTAGTTGAGGCAGGTTAGAGGCCGAGTGGCTCGGAGGCTCAGGAGGAGAGGCGGTGCAAAGGTGCAAATCGGAGCGGAGCTCCTGTGCAAAAGTGTGACTCACGCGGTGCGTGAGAGGGACTGGGGCAGGGACAGGGGTTGGTAGGGCTGACCATCCTTGGTCGGCCGCGGTTGAGCGAGGCGCTCAACCCTACCCGATGCAGAATCAGCTGGGGTTACATTTTCAGGTCTCGGGTCTCGGCACTACCCAAGGCAATCACTCCCCCGATACTCCATACTCTATACTCGATACTCTTTCGCCACCTTTGCACAGGCCGCAGGCCGGTTGCACTTTTGCACCTAGGACAGCACGTGGTGCTGTCCCTACCTCGATACCGCTATGTCGTGACGCGGTCCCGACCCTACCTATGTCAGGTATTAGCGGTTAGCGGTTAGAGGTTGGGAACACAGATTCCGCCACCTGCCACCCGGGGCTGCCACCTGCCACCCGATATGTGACTTACACGTTTGCACTTTTGCACGATGGCGTGCCGCGCCTTCGGCGCGTCACACCATCTTCCGCGCGGCTTCGAGATCCTCCGGCGTATCGATGGCGACGGGATGATAATCGGTGACGACGGTCTGGAAGGTGAGGCCGTGGGCGAGGAAGCGGAGCTGTTCGAGCGATTCGACGGCTTCGAGTTCGGTGGCCTTGAGCTGCGCGTAGCCGGCGAGGGTAGCGCGGTCGT
>JAUMEU010000150.1:0-3601 GCA_032120295.1 Opitutales bacterium
CGGCGTGTCCATGAAGCCGAGGATGTGCATGAGGGTCGACTTGCCCGATCCGGAGGGACCGAGGATAGCCACGAACTCGCCCTTCTGAAATTCCAAGTCCACCCCATCCAAGGCATGGACGTTCTCGTCCCCCATACGGTAGGTCTTGCGCAGGCCGCGGATGGAGATGAGCGAGGGCATCTCAGCGGGTCAGGGCGGGCCGGATCAGGCTGACCACCTCGCCGGGCGTCACGCCTTCCTTGACCTGGGTCCAGCTGGCGTCGCTGAGGCCCAGCTTCACCTTGCGGGCCTCCCACTCGCCGTCGGCGGCGCGCACGTAGACCACGCGGTCGGCGCCGGCGAGGAACACGGCCGAGACCGGCACGGCGACGCAGTCCTTGACGCTGTCGACCGTGACGGTGACGTTCCCGCTGATGCCCGGGCGGACGCCATCGCCGGCCTGGAAGGAAACTTGCGTCGGGAAGACGCGTAGGTCGGGCACCTTGAGGTCCGCCGTACCAAAAGGCGTCATGAAGGTGATTTTGCCTTTCTTACGCAGGCTCGGAATCGAGTCGAAGGTGACCTCCGCTTCCTTGCCCAAGTCGACGCGCGTGGCGGCAAATTCGTTGAGGTTCACGTCGACGCGGAGCACGGAGGTGTCCGAGACGGTCATCAGCGGCGTCCCATTGTTGATCGACTGCGCCCCGATGACAATCTGGCCCTCGAGGACGTTGCAGTCCGAGACCTGCCCGTCGTGGGGCGAGCGGATGATCGTCCGGCGCACCATCTCGACCGCGGTGTCGAGCTTGGCCTGGGAAATATCGCGCTGCAGCTTGGCCACCTCGAAGGCCGTGCGGTGATCCAAGACCTCCCGCTCGGAGACGAAGCTCTGCTTGACGAGCACTTCGACGCGGCGCAGGTCGCGCTCCAGTCGCTCTAAAGTCAAGGTCTGCAACTGGACCGTGCGGCGGGCCTGCTCCTCGTCGGCATTGGCCAGGACCGGGTCGAGCTCGACGAGGATCTGATCCTTCTTCACCATGTCGCCGGTCTGCACGTGGAGCTTCAGGATCGGGCCGCTGACCTGCGCGCGAATGGAACTATAAATCACCGCGCGCACGAAGCCGGCGGCTTCGACGGTCTCACGGATATCGCGCTTCTCCGCACGTGCCTCCGAGACCGGACCCGTCGGACGGAGCGAAGATTTCTTCGTCGGCCAGAAAAAGAAGGCGAGTCCGCCGACGACGGCGAGCAAGAGGAAGGCTTTGAGAAATTTCATGGAGAGGGGGACAGGAGCGGGAGCGGGTCTTCGGCGCCGATGCCGGCACCGACTTTCTGCTCCACTACGTCCATCGTGAAACCATGGCGGGCCAAGATGGAGCCGTCGAGCCGGGCGACCTTGGCCGACGCCGCCCGGGCGTCGAGGTTGGCCTGGACCCAGGCCAGCTGCGCGACGTCGAGTGAGGCCTGCGCCTGGAGCACGCGGAGCAGATCCGATTGACCCGCCGAATAGCGGGCGCGCTCGCCTTCATAGGACTGGCGCTGGAGTTCGAGCGCCGAGGTGGCCGCGTCGACGCGCGCGCGGGCGGCATCGAGTTCGCGCCAGATGGCGCGGGCGGAGAAGACGAGCGACTGGCGGACGTCGGCGAGCCGCAGTTCGGCCTGCCGACGCCCGCGGGCCGCGGCGCGGAGGTTCGCCTCGGCCTCGCGGAAGCCGAGCGGGAAGGAGAGCCGGAGCTCGGCGAAGTTCGTCCATCCGGCCTGCCGGCGGTAATTATCGAGGCCGCCGGAGACGCCCCCGCCCGCGGGACCCGCGTCGCCGTAGCGGCCGGAGCCGACGGAGAGGTTGAGGCTGGGCTGATCGTTCTGCTCGGCCTGCGCCACGAGGGCGTCGGCCTGCACGATGTTGGCCCGCTGGATCTCGGTGGCGAAATCGAAGTCAGCGACGACGCGGATCCACGGCGCGAAGGACGCGGCCGCGGGGACCGCGGTCGTGGGCAGCGGATCCACCGCGAGCGGCTGGTCGACGTCTTCCGCCGTGCCTTGGCCGAGGAGGCGGCGGAGGCTCATCTCGGCGTTGTCGAGCGCCTGACGGGCGTTCAGCACACCGACGCGCTGGGCGGCGACGTCCGCCTCGGCCTGCAGTTCGTCGAGGATCGTCGCGTCGCCGAGCGAACGGCGGGCCCGGATCTGTTCGAGCAAGGAGGAGGAGGACTTCAGGCTGGTCTCGCGGAAGGCGACGAGCGCGCGGGCCGACGCAAGCGTCCAGTAACCGACCTCCGCGTCGCGGATGAGGTCGAGCGCGGTGGCGCGCAGGGAGAGCCGGCTGCGGAGCGCGGCCTGGCGCGCGCTGATGAGCGCCGTGAGGTTCACGGCCTGCCAGCCTCCGGCGAGCAGCGGCTGCGTGTAGGCGATGTTGGTGCCGACGCCGTAGGATGAGGCGAGGCCGACGGAACCGGAATCGGCCCAGGTGCGCGTGAGGCCGGTGCCGACCGAGAGCGTGCCGCCCCAGGTGTAACGTTGGCTCAGGCTCAGGTTAGAGTCATAGAGCCGGTCGGCCGGATTATCCGCCAGGATCTCGGCGGGCGTCCGGCTGCCGTTGAGACGGTTGGTCCAGGCGAAGGTCGGGTCGAAGACGGAGAGCGAGACGTCGACGGCGTCGAGCGCGCGCCAGGCGTCGAGACGGGTGACGGCCAGGCCGAGGTTGTGCTCGAGGGTGCGGTCGACCGCCTGCTGCAAGGTCAGGCTAGGCGCCGAGCCGGGCACGACCGTTCCGACGGCGAGCAAAGTCGCCGAAGACAGGAAGGCCATGGTGAGCGCAAGCCGCATCAAGTCAGGGTAAGTACCTATTATGGAGGAGTTTGTTCCCTGCGTAAAGCAAAGCGGCGCGCCTTTCAGCGCGCCGCGGGGGTGGCACCCGATGAAGGGCTTTATTTGGCCTTGGAGATTTCGACGAGCTCGACTTCGAACTCGAGGACGGACTTGCCGGGGATCGGTCCCTGGCCCTGGTCGCCGTAGGCGATGGCGGCGGGGCAATAGAGGACGATCTTTCCGCCGACGCCGATAAGCTGGACGCCTTCGGTCCACGCCGGGATCACGCCGCTGAGGGGGAATTCGGACGGCTCATTGTTACGATTCTTGGTCGTATCGAAGACCTTGCCGTCGACGAGCTTGCCTTCGTAGCGGCACTTGACGGTGGATTCCTTGGTCGGCTTCACGGGGGAGCCCGGGACGAGGATCTTGTAGCGGAGGCCGGAGGCGGTCTTCGTCACCGACTTATCGGCGTCGATCTTGGCGAGGAATTCGTCGTTCTGCTTGCCCCACTTGCCGGCCTTGGCGTTGACGCGCTCCTGGAACATCGCGTCGGCGCCTTCGCCGAGTTCGGCCGGGTTGAAGTTCGGCTTGTCGCCGCGCATCGCCTGACGCACGCCGGCGAGGAAGAGTTCGATCTCCTCGTCGGTGAGCTCGAGCTGCGAGTTCACTTGCGGCATGGGGGATTGGCTGGCGATGGAGAAGCCGAGCATGGTCCAGGCCTGTTTGACCTGATCAGGGGTGAGGGATTTCACGGGTTTTGCGGGGGGAGGAGTGGGAGCGTCGACGATGGACTTCGGCGCATCGGCGGCAT
>JAUMEU010000151.1:0-22952 GCA_032120295.1 Opitutales bacterium
GGATGACCACCGGGCAACCGAACTGGTAGGCCAGCGAAAGCTGGCGACGGAAGGCTTCCTGCTGCCAGGCCTTGATGCGTTCGGCTTCGGCGACGTCGGTCGGTAGCCGGAAATAATCCAAGCCGATCTCACCGAGCGCGGCGGGGTGGGTCTGGTCGGCGAAATAGGGTGAGATCGCCGCCACCGTCTCCTCCCAGCCTTCTTCGACATGACACGGATGCAGCCCGACGGTATGGCGGAAAAAATCAGGCTGCTTGGTGGCGAGGTCGCGATAATCAGACCAGTCCTTCAGGTCGGTGCCGATGGCCACCACGCCTTCGACGCCGGCGGCCCGGCATTCGGCGACCCAAGCGGCGAGACGGCCCGCCTTGAGGGCGTATTCAGGGTGACAATGGGAGTCCAGCAGGCGCACGGGACGATTAGGCGTGGCGAGACGGAAAGGGCAAGACCTCAGCCCTGCCTTGAAAAAGCCGCCCTGCCCTGCACGTTGGCCGCATGCACCACTGGCTGATGAAGTCCGAACCCGACGAATTCTCCTTCCAGGAGCTCGAGCGCAAGGGCAAGGAACCGTGGACCGGCGTGCGTAATTACCAAGCCCGTAATTTCATGCGCGCGGCCAAGGTCGGTGACCTCGTGCTCTTCTACCACTCCAACTGCGAGGAGCCCGGCATCGTCGGCGTCGCCAAGGTCTCCAAGGAGGCCTTCGACGACCCCACGCAGTTCGACCCGAAGTCCGATTACTTCGACGCCAAGTCGACCAAGGATAATCCGCGCTGGAGCTGCATCGAGGTCTCGTTCCATCAAGGATTCAAACGGCTCGTCAGCCTGCCCGACCTGCGCGACTGCGCGGCGCTCAAGGAGATGCTGATCCTACGCCCGGGAAATCGTCTCTCCGTCACGCCCGTCACGCCCGCCGAATTCAAGGCGATCGCCGGCCTGGGCGGACTCAGGAAGTAGCTTCTTCGATCGGCAGCCACATCGCGAGGATCGCGGCCGGAAGGAATAGGAGCGAAGCGTAGAGCAGCACCGAACTGAAATCGGCCGGCTTGGCGAAGATACCGAAGAATACCGTCCCCGCCGCGGCGAAGACGCGTCCGATGTTATAACTGAAGCCGGCGCCGGTCGTGCGGAGCAAGGTCGGGAACAGCGGCGGTAGGGCCATCGTGAAGAGCCCGAAGACGCCCTGACAGAAACCGACGGCAGCATAGAGCCCGTAGGTGGCGGAGAGGCTCCACGGCAGCAGGAAGGTCAGCCCCATCAGGACGAAATACGCGCCGAAGAAGCCGGCGAGGGCGCGACGATAACCGAACCGCATGGCGACCCAGCCGGACGCGAAGTTACCGGCGACCGAAGCGGCGATGACGCAGAAGAGCGCGGTCGAGACGACGGAGGCCTTGTCGAGGGAACGGGCCACGACCTCCGGATGATTACGGATGAACGCCTGCTGCCAGAACATGAAGCACCAGTGGCCGGTCAGGGAGATCGCGCAGAGTAAGGAGGCGATGAAAGTCGTGCGACGGATATCCGCGCCGAACAGTCCCATCATCGAGGGTGCCTCCCGCTTGCCCTTCTCGGCCGACCACTCGGCGGTCTCCGGGACCTCCTTGCGGATCCAAAGCGTCACGAAGGCCGGCAGGACGCCGATGAGGAAGACCCATCGTGGCTGGTAGCCCGGGATCTGCTGGAGCAGGAAGACCGCGCCGATCGCGGCGAGGATGCCGAAGTTGACGGCGCACTGCAGCACGGCGGCGATCCAGGGGCGCCACTTCTTCGGCCAGGTCTCGGAAAGGAGCGAGGCGCCGACGGCCCATTCGCCGCCGATACCGAGCGCGGCGAGGAAACGGAAGATCATCAGCTGCCACCAGGTCTGCGCGAAGAACGAAAGCCCCGTGAACAGCGCGTAGGTGAGGATGGTCAGGACCAGCGTGCGGCTGCGGCCGAGCCGGTCGCCGATGATGCCGAAGAAGGCGCCGCCAAGGGCCCACCCGAGCAGGAAGGCCGCCTGGATCCACGAGCCGTAGAGCGGCACGGAGGCATCGGCCTCCGGGACCAAGAGCAGTTCGGCGACGAAGACCGTGGCGACGAGCGTATACAGATGCAGGTCGAGGCCGTCAAAGAACCAGCCGAGCCAGGCGGCGAAGCCGGACTTCTTCTGGTGGGTCGTCAGCTCGCTGAGCTTCGTGGCTTCGGCGGGGGCGTCGCGCATGAGGAGACAGTTGAAACCGCCTAGAAATTAGCAAGGCGGGCTTTGCGGCCCGCCCTGCGTGAGGACTTACTTCTTCTTGGCGTCGGCCTTCTTCGCCGGCGCCTTGGCCTTGGGGGCGGGCGACGGGGTGTAAGGCTGGTTCGTCATGGCGCCCGGGGCGACTTGGAGGAGGTTCGGAGACATGTCCGGAGCCTTGGCGTCGCCGTTGGCCCACTTGAGGCCGCCGACCAGGATCTGCTGGAAGGTCGGGTTCGTCCAGACGTCGTCGCGGTGGCCCATGGCGGTGTAGAACACGCGGCCTTTGCCTTCGTGCTTGGCCCAGCAGTTCGGGTAAGGGGGGCGCTTGTAGTCGTCGCCTTCAAGGGCGGGATCATTGAAGACGGTGAGGACGTGGATTTCCGGACGGAAGTCCTTGAGGCTATACCATTCCTCGACGAAGGAGAACGAGTCACCGACCTTTTCGAAACCGGGGAAGGTCTTGTCGATGACCTTGTTCACGCCGGACTGCTGCTTGCCGTGGCGGATGAACTCGGCGCCGAGGAAACAGACGTAGGGATCGGCCTTGTCGCCATGGTTCTTGAATCGCTCCGGACCCTTCACGGCCTCGTTGTCGGTATGGAAGGTGTCGGCCGCGGAGTGGGTGCCCACGAAGCCCTTACCGGACTTCACGAAGTCGAAGAGCGCCTGCTTGCCAGCCGGGGACATCGGCGGATTCTTATCGGTGCCTTCGGAGCAGAGGTCGCCGGTGGTGTAGAACATCACGGTGTCGAACTGGGCGAGATACTCGGGCGAGAACTTCGAACCGTCCTTGGAGAAGACGAACTCGATGTTGTTCGCGGCGCCAAGCTCGAGGAGCTGCTTCTCGGCGAAGCTGGGCTGGCCCTTCTTCCAGGAGATCACCTCGTGCTCGTAGCCCGAGGACTTGGTGAAGAAGAGGACCTTGCGCTTCGGGGCGTCGGCGGCGAAAGCGCTGAGCGACAGCAGGCAGAGGAGGAGCGAGCGGAGCATGTTGGGGCGGGGGTGTGCCGTGAACAAACCCTCCCCTGCCCTCGCAGGCAAGCCGATTGGACTCAGGCTCCGGCCGAACGACGGACCGGCGGGAGGTCGCGGGAGATCTCCGCGAGGCGATAACCGAAGCCCGGGCCGCGCAGGCTCGAGCCATCGACCTGTCCGTCCCGGCGGGCGTAGAGGGCGGGATGGACCGCGGCTTCAGGTGCGGAGGCCGCCGGATAGAACTGCATCCCATTCGTCTCCACGCCCGCGATGGTCGGGGCATGGGCGGCGAGGAGGACGTGCGTCATCTGCGCCATCATGGGATTCGTCAGGTCCTGGACCATCAGCTGCATACCATGCGCGCGAGCCCAGCAGAGGCTCAGCAGCGCACCGGTCTGCGTCTTGCAGGTCTTGAGCGCCACGCCGGTCCAGCCGAGTTCGCGACCGAGACGGACGATGCGCCAGTCATGGGCGCTCTCGTCGAGGAACAACGGCATGCGTTGGCTGACGGAATGGACGTCGATCGGATGCTCCTCGAGTTCGTACGGAAACGGCTGCTCGACGTAACTGAGACGCTTCCAAAGATCGGGCAGCTCATCCTTCACGCGGTCGAGGACGCCGTTCACGTAAGCCGGGTCCGTCACGGTGCAATTGAAGTCAGCCGTGAAGAGTTCGACGCCGAGCGGCAGGCCAATCTCGGCGATACGCTTCAGGCGTTCGAAATCCCAGGCCGCGTCATTGCCGCGCAGCTTCACCTTCAGGGCCTTGAGTCCGTCGGCCTTGATCCACTCGTCGAGCGAGGAAGGATAGCCGTCGGCGACCTTGTTCGTACCGGCTTCGGCGAGCGTGAGGTAATCCAGACCACCCACGAGATGCCAAGCGAGGAGCTTGGGCGTCACCGGCGAACGGAAGTAGTCGGCCGGATAGCGTCCCGCGAAGGACACTCCCTTCGCATCGGCGGCCGGCGTGACGAACGCGGAGAGATCGCGGTTCATCCACGGCGCCGCGTAGGTCGAATACGTCGGCACGCCATGGGCGACACCGTAGGCATCGTGCAAGGCGAGGTCGAAAGGCGAACAGCAGACCAAGGCCGCGAGGGTCGGGATGGCGACGCCCTCGGGCAGGCCCGCGTTGAACTTTTGCAGGACACCCGGCAGGGCTTCTTCGAGGAAGTCGTGGCCGATCTCCAGCGCGTGACCGCGGGCGGCGAACGCGGCGTAAGCTTCGGTGAGCGTGTCACAGAAATCATGTAGGGCCTTCAGACGGATGTCGTAAGCGACCGGAGAGGGCCAGACCCACTGGACGCTGAGCGGGGTTTCGCCCCAACCTTCGGCGCGGGAACCGTCGGCTTTCTCGACCGTCACGCACACGCGGGCGCAGACGACGCGCGTGACCGTCTCATGACCGAACTTGAGAGGCAGGCGCAAGGTCACCGGCAAGGCATGCCAGCGCACCGCGCGGATCCGGACGTCGCGTGGATTCATCGCTGATCAGTCTTGGAGGGCCTGACCGGAGGTTTCCTTGCCGAGGAAAGCGACGAAGAGTCCGACGGCGTAGACGAGGGTGATCGCGGCCGCAGCCTGCTGGTAACCGCCGAGGCTCTCGACCAGTTTACCGCTGAGCAATACGAACGGCACGGCCACCAGGCGACCGGTGTTATAGCAGATGCCCTGCCCCGTCGCCCGGACGCGGGTCGGGAAAAGTTCCGGCAAGTAAAGCGGGAAGAAGCCGAAGAAAGCAGTAGCCGCCATGCCGAGGGTGAAGACCTTAGCGGCCATGACCCAAGGGAAGATCCCGAACAGCATCGCACCGGACCAGTCAGCCGGCGTGCGGTAGATCCACACCGTGGCGGCCAGGGCGAAGAGGCAGAGCAGCTGGTAACCGAGCCGTCGACGCAGACCGGACAGAAGCAAGGGCGCCACGAAGGTGCTGCAACAAGCCCCGGTCGAGACAATGACCATCGCGAGGGCCTTGGCTCGGGGATTATCAGCCCCGGCGAGGTCGCCGATCCAGAGCGGAATCCATTGCACCGCACCCCACGTACCGACGAAGACGACGGAGACCATCAGGATGCCAGCGATGGTCGCACCTCGTAACTCGGCCCCAAAGACCTCGCCGATCTTGGAACGGGCGGGCGTCGCAGAAGCGGCCTCCTTGGCGGCGGAACGTTCCCACTTCTCGGACTCCGGGACGAAGAGACGGATGAGCAAGGTCAGGATCGCCGGCGACGCGCCGATCAGGAAGTGGATGCGCCAGGAGGAACCGTCGGCGGGATAGGCCAGCGCCATGCAGCCGACGAGCACCATGCCGAGATTGGCGGCCATACCGATGGCGCCGGCCATCTTGGAGCGATGACGCTCCGGCCAGGCTTCCATCACGAGCGCCACGCCGAGCGCCCATTCCCCGCCCATGCCAAGCGCCGCCATGAAGCGGGCGGCGGCCAGGTGCGTCGGATCGGTGGCGAAATAGCAGACGCCGCTGAAGATCGAGTAGAACAGGATGCTGAAGGACATCGCCTTCACACGACCGATGCGGTCGCCGAGCCAGCCGAAGGCCGCGCCGCCGAGGGCCGCGCCGACGAGGAACGCCGAAGTGATGATCCCCATCCAGCCGCCGACCCAGCCATTAATAGCCTTGGTTCCGAGCGTCGCGATATCGGCAGGCACCATGCTCTTGAGGGCCGGACCGGCGAGCGTCGGAAAGAGCGCCTGCTCATACCCATCCATCATCCAACCGAGGAAGCCAGCGAGCAGGGTCATCTGCATGCCCTTGGTGATCGCCTCGCGCGTCTCTTTGGTGTCGTGCATGGGGTCACCCCATCAGAAGGAGTTATCGCGACCCTTCAAGGGGCGATTTACCCCTCACGCCCCGGCCCGCCCAAGAAGGAGCTTTCGAAAGGATTGGGCGGAGGGCGATAATTCCTGACCACGACGCTGCAGCAAGGCGACCGAACGCCGAAGGGCCGGTCCGCCCAGCCGGACGAGGACGCAGCCTGGCACGGCGGACCGAACGGCAAGTTCGGGCAGCAAGGCGACCCCCAAGTCGGCCGCCACCAATGAGCGGACCGTCTCCAACTCGCCCGACTCGCAAGCCGTGCGCGGTTCAAAGCCAGCGGCCCGACAGGCGGCCTGGGCGACATCCCTCGCCCTGCCCTTATAAAAGACGAAGGGCTCCTTCGCCAGATCCGCCAATTTCGGAAGCCGGCGGCGGGCCAGGGGGTGCGACTTCGGCACCAGCAGCACGAAAGATTCATCGAGCAAGCCCGTGACCTCAAAAGCCTCGCCGGGGGACGGGAGTTGCACCACGCCGAGTTCGATCTTGCTGGACTCAACCCATTGGGCCACCGCCTCGGAAGTGCCTTCGTGCAAGGCTAACTCCACCTGGGGGTGCTTCCGACGGAAGGCCGCCACGGCGGCGGGGAGCAGGCACGCGCTGACGGAAGGGATGGCCCCGATGGCCAGGCGACCGCCTTTCATGGCGACGAGGTCACCGACCGCGCGACGGGCGACGGAGGCTTGAGCGAGCAAGGCTTCGGCATGGGCGCGCAGCGTCTCGCCCGCGGGCGTCAGGGTCGTCTCGCGTCGGCCCCGATTGAAGAGCTTGGCCCCCAACTCGGCCTCCAGTTTGCGCATCTGCTCGCTCAAGGCGGCCTGCGCCAGGTTCAGCTTGGTCGCAGCGCGCGTGAAACTCCGCTGGCGGGCGGCTTCAAGGAAGTATTCGAGTTGGTAGAGTTCCATCACTTTTTCCGTCCTTAATTGCTGGAAACTAATGTTTTTCAAGCACCTAGGAGTCTGGTAAGGTATCGCACCCATGAAGCCGCTGATCGACCGCCCCGAGGACCTGACGCCGACGACGCCCTGGTCGGCGACGAAATGGGCCTGGACGGCCGAAGAAGCCCTCGTCGACCACCGCACCAAGGCCCGGCTGTGCTCGGCAGTGCTCCTGCCCTTCCGCGACGGCCAACCTGACTGGTCGAGCTTTGTCTCCGAGATCCGCTGGCAGCAGGCCGCCGCCGACCATTACGGCGTCGAACTCGTCCCCGTGCTCAACGCCGACACCGGCTACATCTTCGACCTCGACGATAAGATGTATGCCGAAGTGCTCCGCCAGTTCCGGCTGGCCTTCCCCGACATGCGTTTCATCGCCGGCGTGACCGCCCGCGGCGCGCAGGACGACACGTCGTTCATCGCTGAACGCTACCGTCCGCTCCTGGATCTCGTCCAGGCACACGACAACTGCGAGGTGATGATCATGACGTCGAAGTGGCTCAACTCGCCGGATCCGCAACATCGTCGCGACGGCTACTACCGGATCGCCGAGTGGCTCGTCCGCCCGGGCATCGTCCACGCGCTCGAGCCCGCCTTCGTCCCCTGGGCCACGCCGTACGAACCTTGGCTGCTCCACCAGCTCGCGATCCATCCGAAGTTCGTGGGCGGCAAGGTCAGCACGCTCGACGAGCCGCACTTCCTCTATTGGGCCGCGATGTGCAAGGACCTGAAACTCGACTTCGCCCCGCACAGCGGCGACGACTACGGCATCGCCACAGCGATCAAGACCGGCCTGCCCCTGCTCATCGGCGCCGCCAGCAGCGCGGCCCCGCAGATCTGCGCCGCCAAGGACATGTGGCTCGAGGACGGTGCGCCGGGGAAGAAATTCCCGACGGGCACCGGCCGTTTCGACACCCGCGTCTACAAGCTCTTCGAGGCCTTCCAGTCGCTCGAGGACCAGGTGTTCCGCCTCGACGCCAAGGGCAGCGCCGCCGCCTACAAGCACAGCACCGCGCACCTGCTCCACCAGCTGGGTGTCATCGCGTCGCCCGAACCGCACCCCGCCTGCAAAGATGTTCGCGGCCCGGACGAAGCCGCCCGCATGGCCGAGGCCATGTTGCGCACACGCCGCCTCTCGGAACGCCTCAAGATCCCCCGCTGAACCTTATCATGACCACTCCCTTCAAGCTCACCCGCGTCGCCTCGCTCAAGACCGTCGCCGACTTCCGCGCCCACTGCGCCGGGCTCGGCGTCGACCTGCCGCTCGAGGACGCCATCGAAGCCGGCGCGGGCAACCCGCTGTCGCAGCCGATCGCGCGCACCCAGGTCAACGGCAAGACCATCGGCAACCGCATCGCCATCCACCCGATGGAAGGCTGGGACGGCACGACCACCGGCGGGATCTCCGAGGAGATGAAGCGACGCTGGCAGCGCTTCGGTGCGAGCGGCGCCAAGCTGATCTGCGGCGCCGAGGCCATGGCCGTGCGGGCGGACGGCCGGGCGAACATGAACCAGCTCATCCTCAACGAGGAGAACCGCGCCGGCATCACCGAGCTTGTGGGCATCCTCAAGGCCGAGCACCTGGCCCGCTGGGGCTCCGTCGACGACCTCGTCATCGGCTTCCAGCTCACCCACTCCGGTCGCTTCTGCCGTCCGCATGATAAGAAGCGCTGGGAATCGCGCGTGGCCTACCGCCACCCCATCCTCGACAAGAAGTTCAACGTCACCTCCGACGACCAGGTGCTGACCGACGCCGACGTCGAGGAGCTGATCCGATGCTACGTAAGGGCCGCCCGTATCGCCCGCGACTGCGGCGCCGACTTCGTGGACATCAAGCACTGCCACGGCTACCTGCTGCACGAATTCCTCAGCGCGCACACGCGACCGGGCAAGTTCGGCGGTTCCTTCGAGAACCGCACCCGCATCCTGCGCGACATCATCGCGGGCATCCGCGCCGACGGTAACGCGATCGATATCGGCGTGCGCCTGAGCCTGTTCGACATGGTGCCTTTCCGCCCCGACCCGGCCCTCAGCCAGCCCGGCAAGCTCGGACCCGGCATCCCCGAAGAGCATGCCTCGCTCCTGCCCTACCGCTATGCTTTCGGCGTGAACCAAGCCAAGCCCACCGAGATCGATCTCACCGAGACCTTCGCGTTCGTGCAGCTGCTCGGCGAACTGGGCGTCAAGATCCTTAACACCACCGCCGGCTCGCCCTACTACAACCCCCACCTCCAGCGCCCGGCGGCCTATCCGCCCAGCGACGGTTACCAGACCGCGCACGACCCGCTGATCGACGTCGCCCGGCAGGTGCGTGTCGTCCGCGAGGTGCGCGCCCAGGCCCCGGCCGGCATGATCGTGGTCAGCTCCGGCCTCAGCTACGTCCAGGAATACCTGCCGCACCTCGCTCAGCACATCCTGCGCACAGGAGGTAGCGACGCCATCGGCGTGGGTCGGGCGGTGCTCAGCTATCCGGCCATGCTGGCGGACGCCGCCAAGAACGGGGCCCTCGAGACGAAGTTCATCTGCCGGACCTTCAGCGACTGCACCACCGCGCCGCGCAATGGGCTCATCTCCGGCTGCTACCCACTCGACAAGTATTACACCGCCAAGCCCGAGTTCCAGCAACTGAAGGACATCAAAAAGGCCGTGGGCAGCTGAAACAGCGAGCGCCTAAGGGGTTGCAGGCAGATGCCACCTAGGGATAATCCCCTAAGTGTCGTCCCCCCGCGCCACCCTCTCCGCGCCGCGGTCCACCGCGCGCAGCGGCTTCAGCCTCGTGCTGACGCTGACGGTGATGGCCATGCTCACGCTGACAGTGATCACCGCCGCCGCCTTCATCACCGTCGAATCCCGGCTCGCGACGCAGCATCACCTTGCCACGCGGGCGCGGCTCAATGGATTGGCCGCCGTCCGTCTCGCGCTGGCCCACCTGCAACAGGAAGCCGGACCGGACCAACGGGCCACGGCGCGGGCCGACTTCACCGTCACGCACACGCAGCCGGGCCGCAACTGGACCGGCGTGCGCAACGCGATGTGGACCGGCGTCTGGCGCAACGACGCCCCGTTGCAACCGCCGGCCTGGCTGATCAGCGGACGGCACGACCGGACCGCCGGCGCCCAATCGTCGTCGCTGGCTTCCTCCTTCGATCCGCGCCAGCCGGTGAGCGCCGCCAATCCGGCGCCGGATTATCCCGAAGCCGTCTGGCTTCCTTGGCAGAACGACTATACGCCGCCCACTACGGCGCTCGTCACGCTGGTCGGTGCCGCCACGGCGCAAGGCCCCGTGGACGCCGTGCCCGCGATCATCAAGGCCGCGCCGGAGACGCCCGGCCGACCGGACGGACGCGTCTCCCTGCCGAAGATCGCCCTGCCGGACCAGGCCCGCGGGGCCTATGCTTACTGGATCGGGGACGAAGGCGTGAAGATCCGGCTCGACGCCCGCGATCCGCGCGCCGCCGGCGAGGACAGAGCCCGTCGACTGGCCGTCAAAGGGGCCGGCGGCGTCGCCCTGGGCCTGCTGCCGGGTTTCACCGACCATGACGGCGCCGCGCTCGATCCGCGCATCAGGCGGCTGACGGATTTCTCCATGGCCCCGCCGGGCGGACTCGCCCTGCCGACGGAAGCGGCCGCGCGCGGACTCTGGACCGACGCCACGGTCGCGTCGGAAGGCGTGCTGGCCGACGCGCTCTGGGGCGGACTGCAGGTCGACCTTTCGACCTTGTTCGAGAAACCCTTGGACGCTTTCCGGCTCACGGAATACGGCGGCGGACCAGGCGCTTCGACCTACGTCTACTCGCCGTGGGATCAGAAGACCGGCAGCGGACCGACCGATGCCTCGGCCGTCTTCGCCGACGCGCGCGCGCTGCTGCGCTGCCGCGAGGAAGGGACGGCGAACGACCGGCTCGTCGCACCGATCTACAGCCTGCCGGACCGGGCGCGACCGACCGCGCGGCTGCGCGGACCCCTCTGGGAAGCCCTGCGCGCCCACCATCTGCTGTACCGCGAACTCAGCGACCGACCGGGCCGGGCGCCGTCGCTCGACGCCCGCGCGCACTTTCCGAACACCGTGGCGCTGGCGGGACTCATCAACGCCAGCACCGCCCATTACGGACACCTGTACAACCGGATGGACACCACGGAGGACGTCTGGGCGACCGACACCCTGCGCGGCACGCCGGCGCCGCGGCCGCTCAAGCCGGGGGTCTTCCCCTACGTCGCGCGGCAGCAGCTCGTGCTGGGCCTGCAGGACGCCGGCGGCGAACTGCGGCTGGTGCTCACGCCGATCACTGTCCTGCATAATCCCTACAACGTCGCGCTGAGGCTGAACCCCGTGAACAGCGGCGACGCGGCGATGCGCCTGTCCTTCCGGCATTGGAACCGCTGGAAGCTCGACTTCACGGCGAGTTCCGAGACCTCGACGACCAGCTGGTGGCACGACCTCCTGACCATGGCCTCCCGCACGGGCGGCAACCCGAACCAGGCGGAGAGCATGCGCGTCTACATCCCGCCGCTGACCCTCGAACCCGGCGAACTCCGCGTCTTCTCGCTGCCCGGCCCGCAGCCGATGCGCTTCGACCGGCTCGGCACGACGGTGCCCCGCTTCGATTTCCGCGGAGGCTTCTACGTGCCCTGCCTCACCCCGGGCGGCGGACCGCTCAACCGCAACGGGACCGACACGCTCAGCGTGCGCTTCCGGAGCGAGGGGCCTTTCTACGTCCGGCACATGATCTCCTGCTGGCCGGGCGACCGGCTCGACGAGACCGGCAACGCCGGCGACGCCAGCCTCTACAACGCCGCCAGCGAGGTGACCGAACTTCTCTCCAACGACCTCGGCGCCGGCCGCAGCGGCTCCGCGCCCGCGAAGCTCATCCCGCCCGGCGCCGTGCTGCCGTCACCCGGGCAGCCGCCCGCCGTGCTGGCCGTGTTGGATTACGCGGTGCGCTGGCCCGGCGACGCCCTGCCCTTCCCGTTGTTCACGCGCTCGAACCCGACCGCCGCGATGACGCGCCCCGAGGCCACCGGCTGGTCGCCCGGCGGCATGCCGGCCGGGCACGCGACGACCTCGAGCAGCTTCCGCATGACCATCCGCGCGGCGAACGACTGGTCCGAAGTGCTCGAGACCGACGGCTCGGGCGGCAAGGCTTTCGGCGGGCTCAGCGCCTCCTCGGCGGGCCAGCACGGCGCGGTGTTCACGTCCGTGCCGCTCGCCGCCCCGGTCTCGCTCGCCGAGTACGCCCACGCGAACATCCACCTCCGCGACCAAGACCCGCTGCTCGTCGCGGGCAACAGCTTCGGCTCGCCGTTCATCCCGCGCCATCGCGTCTGGAACTACCGCTCCGGCCAGAATAACACCGACCTCGACCGCTCGTACCTCCTCAACGCGGCGCTCTTCGACCGGCACTTCCTCTCCGGGGCCGCGCCGACGTGGGCCGACGGACGCGAGGTAACGCCGCTCACGCAGGTCCTCGACGACTTCGCCGCCGGCCGGACACGATTGGGCAACGTCCGCCTGCGGCCGCTGCCGGCCTCGGTCACGCCCGCCCGCCTGCGCTCGCACCGCACTTTCGCGACGGCGGTCATGTCGGAAGGCGCCTTCAACGTGAACAGTGTCTCGCCCAACGCCTGGGCCGCGCTCCTCGGCGCGACCAAGGGACTGCCCTCGGGGCTCGCGACCGGGGACCGCGACGCGCGCTACCCGCGGGCCAACCGGCTCGACGCCGTGCCCGCCGCGGTCCGCGCGTCGCCGTCGGGAGAGGCGGCCTGGAACGGCCTGCGCTCGCTCGACGACCGGCAGCTGCGGCTCCTCGCGCAGGGCATCGTGGACGAGATCCGTTGGCGGACGATCTACCCGCACCGCAACGAGAACTACGTATCGCCGAACCACGACTCACCGCGGTCGTACCGGGGGGCGACCGCGACGACCCGCGTGAACGTGCCCGCGCCGTTCCAAGGGCTCGCGCAGTTCGTGAACCGCTACCTATGCAACACCTTCGCTTTCATCGGCCACGGCGGCTGCCTGCAGAACGGCATCCATCGCGCCCAAGCGGCCGGCGCCGCGCTCGCGCCGGCCGCCGGGCCGGGTACTCCGCTGTCGGCGGAAGGCGCGCAGGCGCCGAACCAAGGCCCGGGCCAGACGCCTTGGACCGACCCCACCTGCCGCGTGAACCTGCGCGGCGGCGAAGCCTCGGGCCCGGGCATCGGGACCGCCACGATGGCGGAAGGCGCGCCGGGCGCGCTCCTGCAGTCCGACGTCCTGGAGGCCATCGGGCCGGCCCTCGCAGCCCGCTCCGACACGTTCGTCATCCGCGTCTACGCCGAGGCCGCCTCCGCGGACGGCGTCGCCGGCGCCTGGTTCGAAGCCACCGCGCAACGCCGCCCCGAGTTCATGGACGCGCGCCAGGCCGCCGAGACGCCCGTCACGCATCCGACCGATTCCCGGCTGAAGAACCCGGCGCTCCGGCCGGTGAACCGCATGCTCGGCCGCCGCTTCCATCTGACCGACTTCCGCGGCCTCCGCGCCGAACAGCTATGAGACTCGGCGGCCTGCTCACCCTCGCCGGCGCCCTGGCCCTCGGACAACCCAAGGAGCCGCCGGAGATCCGCTGCGACTTCCGCGCGCTGGCGTTGTCCGCCCCGATCGCCGACGCCGCGTACGTCGCGGGCCGACGGCCGACGCCCTTGCTGATTCCCAGTGACTTCTTCTCGGCCGCGCAGGCCTATCGCGGCCCCGCCGAGCTCACGCTCGGTCGCCTCGAAAGCACCGTGGTCAAGGCGCGCGCCGATGACGGCGGAGACGCCGCGGCCCGGCAGGCGGACGCGGCCTACGCCGAACTGGCGCAGGAAGCCGCCGACCTCGTCGCGGGCGCCGGCGAAGGGCCGGCCGGAGAGGCGCGGCGGCGACGCGCCGAAGAGATCCTCGGGCGGGCCGCCGAGCAGGCCGCGCGGGCGGCGCGACTCCGAGAGGCCGCGCAGGCCCGGCGGCCGGCGGCGGACGCTCCCGCGCCGAAGACAGGCGAGGCCGACCGCCCGCCCGGACCACCGCGCTTCACGCCCCGCGGCAGCGTGCGGCTCCGCGACGGCGGCGCCTACCTGCTGCTCGTCGCCGAAGATCCGGCGGGCTGGCGCGTGACCGCGCTCGACGACACGCCGGGATTGCACCCCTTCGGCACGCTGCGTTTCATCAACCTCACCGGGCGTCCGCTCTTGCTCCGGCAGGGCGGACGCGATGTCGCCCTCCCCGACCGTCGTCCGGTCATCCATCGTCCGTCGGTCGACGAGCACGGCTACGCCGGCCTCGAACTGCGGCCGACCGACGCCGAGAGCCGGCCCTTGCGGACCATGCGGGTGTATCCCGAGAAAGACGCCCGCAGCACTTACCTGCTGGTCACAGAGCCCGCGGGCGGACTCACCGTCAAGGCCGCGCACGAACGCCGCGCGCCTTGAGCGCGCCTCAGGGCTTCTCGAAGATCAGCAGGTGCTGCCACGGCAGGCCGGGCTTGTTTTCGATGAAGCGAAAGCCGGATGCCTCGAACTCCTTGCGCGCCTGCGCCTCGGTCATCTTGTGGTGCGGCTTGATCGGTACGTTCTCGTCCTCGGCCCGGAACTCGAGCAGATAGATCCGGCCCTTGGGCTTGAGCGCGGAGCGCAGCGACGCGAGCATCTCGGCCGGGTGATCGAACTCATGATAAGCGTCGACCATGAGGGCCGCGTCGATCGAGGACGGCGGCAATTTCACATCATCGACCGCGCCCAAGTGGGGCTGCACGTTCGTCACGCCGAGCTTGGCGGCTTCGGTCTGCAGGAACGCAAGCATCTCCGGCTGGATGTCGACCGCGACGACCTTTCCCTGCGGCAGCCGGCGGGCGATACGGAAAGAGTAATAACCCGAACCCGCGCCGATGTCGGCCAAGACCGTGGCCGGCGCCAGCCCCAGCAAGGCGATGGCCTGGGAGGGCGCCTCTTCTTTCTCGCGATCGGTGCGCTCCAGCCAGCCGATCCCGGGATGCCCCATGACCTGGGAGATCTCGCGTCCCATGAAAGTCTTGCCGATGCCATCCGGCGAAGGCGGGCAACGGCCGTAAGCGGCTGCCGGACCCGGGGCCGGAGCGGACGCCGCGACCGGCGCCGGACGCGACCAGAAGAAGAGCGCCAACGCCCCGGACAGCAGGACCAAGGAAGAAACGACGGGGTGACGCTTGAGCATGCGATAAGGTTGGCGCTGGAACCGCGGGGCGCAAGACCGGTGCTTACGAGTGATATCACCCATAAAAGACCCTGAAAGAACCTACCTGCACACTTGCCCAAGGAAAACTAATGGGTAAAAATACTCATACTACTCAAGGTAGTTCTCGCATGAAAAAACCCCAGCAACGTGCGGGCTTCAGTCTGATCCTGTCCCTGACGATGATGGCGGGGATCGTCCTGCTGGTCATCAGCCTTTCCGCCTTCATCACGATCGAATCCCGCGCGGCGATGAACCAGCAGCTCGCCACCCGGGCGCGCCTGAACGCGCTCGTCTCGATGCGGCTCGCCCTGGCGCACCTGCAGCAGGAAGCGGGACCCGACCGGCGTTCGACGGCGCGCGCCGACATCACCCAGCCGGGCGTGAGCGCAGGCAGCCTCCGCAATCCGATGTGGTCCGGCGTGTGGCGCACCGACCATCCGGACCTTCCGCCCGCCTGGCTCGTCTCTGGCCGCGGCGACCAGCCCGCCGGCACGCAGATGGTTTCCCTTTTCCAAACCGGCACCACGCCAGACTATCACGAAGGTTACTGGGCTCCCTGGCAGAGCCTCTCCGCCGCCTCGGCCGCGAACAGCGTCCCGCTCGTCGGCACCGGCAGCGCCTTGGCGGCCGCGGACGGCAAGGCCAGCGGCTTGGTGTCGCTCCCCAAGGTCACGCTCCCGGACGATGACGTGGCGGGCACCTACGCCTACTGGATCGGCGACGAAGGCCTCAAGGCCCGCATCAACCTCGCCGACGACCGCTCCAAGACCTTCGGCGACGTCGACCAGCTGGCGGCGCTGCGCAGCGCGCTCGCGCCCCGTTACGACGCCCTGCCCGGCCTGGGCGCACTCTCTTCTCCCGCCCAGCTGCGCGCCGTCGACAGCGTGCGGCAGCTCGCCCTCCTGGGCGGCTTCGAAGCCGGCTCGGACGCCAACAACGTCAAACGCCTGTTCCACGACGTGACCGTCGTCTCCGCCGGCGTGCTGGCCGACTCCGCGCAAGGCGGCCTGAAGCGCGACCTCTCGCGGGCCTTCGAACTGACCGACGATGAGTTCGCCGCCACCGAGTATGGCGCCGGCGCCACGGGCTCCGCCGCCACCCACGTCGGCACCGGCGTCGCCGCGGTCACCATGCCGGTGCTGAAGAACAACGGCAGCGGCAACGACCTCCGGACCGCGCCGATCTACAACCGAGCCGTCACGGGCGGGGGCAACCTCCGCGGTCCGACCTGGTGGGCGCTCCGCGACTACCATCGCCTGTATCGTCAGCTCGGCTGGAGCGCGGGAAGCGGCGGCGCCAACGCCACCAGCATCCCCACGCTCAACGCCCGCACGCTCTGGCCGAACGTCGCGGCCGCCCACCCCAGCGGGCCGCCCGCCGACAGCGGCCTGCCGAACAACAGCCTGCGCAACCGCATCTACGGCTACTCCGACATCTACGACGGCGACCTGCCCACGCCGATCGACCCGAACGTGTCGGACCTGCTCAACGGCGACGCCGGCCGCCTCATCACCCGCCCCCTGAACGTCGCCGCGACGCCCTACGTCCACCGCGTCTCGCTGGCCTTCAGCGTGAACAAGATGCAGTGGGTCGGAGATTGGTTCTGGATACGCATCAACGGGCGATGGGTCCGGGCCAGAGAGGAGCCGGTCGACATCCGGCTCAACATCACCCCGATCGTCGTCGTCCACAACCCCTACAACGTCCGCATGGCCTGGAAGCCCGGCGCCGGTGCCACGGGCTCGCCGAACAAGCGGCCATTCGCCGCGGCCATCTCGCTTTCGGACATGAACGACTGGAAGTTCCGGTTCAAACAATTCAAGCCGGACACGCTCGAGGACCCCTATGTCTTCGAAACCCAGCTGGTCGACTTCCTCAAAAGACAGAGCCCGGAAGTCCAGGACGACGACACCCTGCGGATCTACCTGAGCAAGGACGGCAATCCCGACATGGTGCTGGAACCCGGCGAATTCAGGGTCTTCTCCTGCGAACCCACGGTCACGAAGTGGACGAAGTCCATCGTGCTCAACAACACCTACGACACGCGTGGAAGCTACAACGACGAGGTACCTGATTGGAATTTCGGCCCCGGAGTCTTCGAACACCTAGACTATTTCTCGCCCATCAGCCTGGAAATCATCCCGGGAGGCAGGCTCCGCATGCGTCAAGCCATCGCCGCCTGGCCCGGCGACCAACTCGTCCTCGACCAGAAGACCAACAAGAGCGGCAACGAGATCGGCAACGACAAGAACGACCTCTTCTATCGGAGCAGCGAGATTTCTGAGGTCGTCTTCAGCGACATCAACCAAAGCAAGTATCCGAGCCCGGGAGAGAAATTCTTCCCCGACTGGTATGCCGTGCAGGACAAGTACGCCAAACCCAACTACGATTGGGACGGCCGCAACCCTTACCCCGACCCCGACTCGCCGCCCCTCGAGCCCGACCTCATCGCGGTCGTCGACATCACCGCCAAGACCGCCGACACGGTCGGGGCCCCGTTCCCCTTGCTCTCGCATTCCAACCCCTTCGCCGCCACGGCGCGCGCGAGCGCCGGCGGACGGCTCGCGACGGGCACCGGACAAGGCTTCCAGGGCGGCTCCCCTAGTTACCAGCTGACCGTCCGCGGCGGCGGCTGGGACAACGTGCTTCAGAATTACGACGGAGGAAAACTCGCCTACGGAAGCAGCTCCCTCTCGAGCAGCGGAGCCAAGCGCGCGATCCTCCTCGAGATCCCGCTCGTCGCCCCCACTTCGCTCGCCCAATACGCCCACGCCAACTTCGGCGTCCGCGACCAGCAGCCGCTGCTCAGCATCGGCAACAGCTTCGCGAGCCCCTTCGTCGACGCGCAGAAGGTCTTCCAGCAGAACGGCCCGAACTGGACCGAAGCCGACCAGACCTACCTCCTGAACGCGGCGCTCTGGGACGGCTACTTCCTCTCCGGGCTCGGTCCGCGCATGCGCACCGGCGGAAGCGGTTCCGTGACTCCGGCCGACCCTATCCCTGCCGGACTGGACAATGCGACGGGCGGCGGCCGACCCTCCACCGACCCCAACGTGGTCACGGACATCCCCGCAGTCATCGACGCCTTCATCAACGGCGGCGCCCCGCTCGCGAACCCCCGATTCTCCCACGAACTCAGCAGCCTAGGCGCCGAGGCCAAGGCCCTGGCCCTGAACGATCATCGTCGCGTCGCCTCGGTGCTGCTCAACGAAGGCGCCTTCAACGTGAACTCGACCTCCGTCGAAGCCTGGACCGCCTTCCTCGGCGCGGCGAAAGGTCAGGCCATAGCGGGAGTCGGCGCGAACAGCCCTTCCGCCACGAACAACGCCCGGTTCCCCCGGACCTTGGCGAAGGTCGCCTCGACGGCGGCGGGCGGCGACGCCATCGACGAAAGCAACTGGCAGGGCTTCGCCAACCTGTCCGACGCCCAGCTCGAAGCACTCGCCAAAGCCATCGTCGCGGAGAACAAGGCCCGCTTCGCCCTGCAGCGACGGACCGAGCGGGAGCTCTCCCGTGCCCCGGGCCCCCGCCTCTTCGCCGGCCTCACCCAACCGGTGACCCCTTATCTCGGCTTGGCCGAGTTCATCAACCGTTTCCTGACGCCGGAGACCTGGGCCAACCGTTGCGGCGCCCTGCAGGCCGCCATCCTGCGCGCCGACCAGCAGCATGCGGCCGGTATCAGCGACCGACTTTTCGCCGGTCTGCCCGACCTGAGGATCACCCCAGCCGCCTTGCAGACGCCGACGGCCGGCACCTTCCCTCACCCGGAGAACCTGGACCTCAGGGCGCAAGGCGGCAGCACCAGCCGCGCCCACACCGCGCTCGGCGCCCCCGGCAACCTCCTGCAGTCGGACCTGCTCCAAGCGCTCGGACCCGCCCTGGCCACGCGCTCGGACACGTTCACCCTGCGCTGCTTCGGCGAGGCCTCGGCGCTCTCCGGCGAGAACGGCATGGCCTGGATGGAGGTCGTCGTCCAGCGCGTGCCGGAGTTCGTCGACGCGACGAATCCGGCCGAGACCAGCAACAGCGCCCCGAAGCCGCTCGCCCCCGGACCCGCCACGGAGGACGCCTCCGTCAGCCCCACGCTGACCCCGGTCAACCAGCTCCTCGGACGACGCTTCAAGGTGATCTCCATGCGCTGGATTCAAGGCAATGAGATCTAAGTCCCTCGCCTCGCTCTGCGGCCTGCTGCTGACGTTGACCTCCGCCGCCCTTGCCCAGTCCGAAGGCTACGTCGAGGCCCGCATCCGTTTCATCTCCACGACCCGGCCTCTGCTCGGCGTGGGCGTCGTGAACAACCGCAAAGCTCAGGGCTTGGTGATCCCGACCGACATGTTCGCGGAAGAGGTCGCCTACCGGGGCCCCGCCCGGCTTGAATTGGTCAAGATGACGGCGACGCGCGGCGAACCGGCCATCGGAACCAAGACCGAGGAACCGCCCAGCGGGACGATAAGCCAGCCACCGCGGCCGGGCATGAACATCAAGCGGCAGAGCTTGACCTATGCCATCGCCGGCGGTCCGCCGCTGGCTTGGATCGACCTACCGCAGAAGCAGGGCCTCCTCCACCTCATCATCCTGGTCACGCCCGGACAGGGCAACGGGATGGTCATGCTGAACGACAAGCCCGGCTCCTTCCCTCCCGGCAGCAATCGCTACCTCAACCTCTGCCCATTCCCGCTGACGGTGCGTGCTCCGTCCGGCGATTACGTCGTACCCGCGGGCGGCAGCCAGATCCTGCGTCCCGGCGCCCTCGACAAGGCCTACTACGACCTCCAGCTGCTTTCCCGCGAGGCCAAGGTGCTGTTCTCTTCCCGGATCTACCACCTCGAGTCCGCGCGCAAGCTGTACCTCCTCTCTCAGGTCGGCACGGGCGAACGCGTGCAATTGAAGTCGATCGTCGACCGACCCGCGCCGCCCAAGACGCCCGAGAACGGCGAGTCCGGCAAGAAGTAACCCCTCCTCAGGAGCCGTAGCGCCAGTCGAGGATCTCGGCCTGCGGGGTCCGGCGGCCTTGCCATCGGTTCCACTGGAGCTTGACGGCCATCTCCACCGGCTTGCCGAGTTCGGGAATGCGGTCGGCCATGCGCCAGGCCACGAAGTTCAGGCGACGGCCGCCGCTGAGCGGGACCTGGTGTCGGAAATTACCGTCGCCGAAGGGCAAAGGCGGACGGTCGAAGACGAAGCCCTTGAAGCCGAAGACCGGCTCAGGATTCCCCTCACCGTAAGGTTGCAGCAGGTCGAGGTCGTCGAGCAGCTGATCGCTGACGTCCGCCGGGCGGATCCAGTGCGCGATGTCGATGTCGCGTCCGTCCGCCTGGACGGTTCCAGCCAGGCGCTGGGCCTGGATGGCCTCATTGAAGCGCGCGCGGAAGGCTTCGACCGAAGCGATGTCGAGCGAGACGCCGACGGCCATCGGGTGTCCGCCGTAAGTCTTGAGCAGGTCGGCGCAGGCGCCGAGGGCTTCGACGAGATTGGTGCCCGGCACGCTGCGTCCGGAGCCCTTGGCGCTCTCCCCTTCCTTGCCGAGGACGATGACCGGGCGGTCGAGGGCGCGACAGATCTTGCCGGCGGCGATGCCCACGACTCCGGGGTGCCAGTCGCCATGGACGACATAACCGGCGAGGTCGCCCATCGCCTTGGCCTGGGCCATGGCTTCTTCGGTGACCTTCTTGTCGATCTCCTGGCGCTCGCGGTTGATGGCGTCGAGCTGCGCGGCGTCGCGGAGGCAGTCATCCGGATCGTCCGACAGCAGCAGACGCAACGGGAGCGAGGCATCGGCCAGACGGCCGCTCGCGTTGATGCGGGGGCCGATGCGGTAAGAGACGTCGACCGAAGACAGCACGCCGCCGGGCTCCATGCCGCTGACGGCGATGAGGGCGCGCAGGCCCTGCCGGCGGGCTTCGCCGAGCGCCTTGAGTCCGTGGGCCGCGAGGATGCGGTTCTCCGTGCGCAAAGGGACCAAGTCGGCGATAGTGCCCAGCGCGGCCAAGTCGAGGTAGTCCTTCACCGCGATCGAAGTGCCGCGTTCGTCGCCGGCGAGGCGCAGGACCTTCAGGATGCCGTGGACCAATTTGAAGACCAGTCCGGCGGTGCAAAGCGTCTGCCACGGGGCGTCCTCGGCGTCGTTGACGCGCGGGTTGACGAGCGTGCAGGTGACGCGGGATTCCTTGGCGACGTGGTGGTCGACCACGATCACGTCGACGCCTTCGGCGCGGAGGCGTTCGACCTCCGGCTGGGAATTGGTGCCGCAGTCGAGGGCGACGAAGAGCTGCGGCTTCGCCTCGGCGAGCACGCGTTCGAGCGCGGCCATCGAGAGACCGTAACCCTCCTCCAGGCGGCGCGGGACGAAATACTCCGGCGAGGCGCCGAGCCGGCGGAGGAAGTGGACGAGCATCGCGGTGCTCGAGACCCCGTCGACGTCGTAGTCGCCGAGGATGGCGATCCGCTCGCCCTTGGCGGCGGCGACGACGAGACGCTCGGCGGCTTCGCGCAGGCCGCCGACCGCGAACGGGTCGGAGACATGGGCGAGCTGGGGGCGGAGATGACGCTCCGCCTCGGCCTCGTCCGGGAAGGAACGGGCGAGGACGGCGGCCAGGGGTTCGCTAACCCCCAGCGAAGCCGCGATGCGACGGGCAAGCCCGGCGTCCGCGGCCCGGTGAGACCAGGCGGCCATAAGAAGGGGGCGCCTTAGGCGTCCTTGTCGGAGCCCGCCTCCCAAGAGTAGGTGCGCGGGAGTTCCGCGGCGTCTACGCCCTTGCGATCGCCCTTGTGCCACCAGTAGAAGACGGGGCTCGCGATGAAGATCGAGGAGAAGGTTCCGGTCAGCACGCCGTAGATGAAGATCTCGCCGTAGAGACGGACGTCGCCGGCGCCGAAGGCCCAGAGGGCGACGGCGCAGAGGAAGACCGTGGCCGCGGTGAGCGTCGTCCGGGAAAGCGTGCGGTTGATGGCAAGGTGGATCACGTCGCGGAGCTCGCGGCCGGGGTTGGCCTGGAGTTCCTCGCGGATGCGGTCGAAGACGACGATGGTGTCGTTGATGGAGTAGCCGATGATCAGCAGGATCGCCGCGATGAGGGTCGCGTTGAACTGACCGCCGAAGAAGACGAACAGCGCCACCGTCATCAGCACGTCGTGCAGCGTGGCGACCATGGCGGCGACGCCGAAGCCGGTCTCGAAGCGCAGGGAGACGTAGAGACCGATGCCGAGGAGCGCCAGGATGACGGACCAGATGGCGTTGGAGCGGAGCTCCGCGCTGACGGACCCCCCGATGGCTTCCTTGGAAAGCATCAGCTTGTCGACCGTAGCGGTGCGGTCCTTGAGGATCTCCGGATTCTTCGCCTGAAGGGCGCCGACGATGGCGATGACGTTGGCGAACTCGCCCTTGGACTTGTCCTTGGTGAGCTCGGTCTCGATGCGGAGGGTCGGTTCGCCGCCGCCGACCGGAGTCTGGACGGTGACGGTGGTGTCCGGCAGGCCGATGGAAGCGGCGAGCGCGGCGATCTTGCCGGTGTCGACGGCGGCGCCGGGAGCCAGCGCGACGAGGGTGGATTCGCCGCCGCGGAAGTCCTTGCCGAAGGCTTCCTTGCCCTTGATGGCGAGCTGACCGAGGCCGAGCACGATGATCACCCAACCGATCACGAAGGCCAGGCGGGCATGCTTGAGGAAGGGGATCTGCAGCGTGGGCTTGAAGACCGGCAGGCCGAAGATGCGCGTCATCACCCCGCGGGCGAGGGCGAGCTCCTGCAGGCCACGACAGGTCACG
>JAUMEU010000152.1:0-1835 GCA_032120295.1 Opitutales bacterium
ACCCGAACCTGAGACCCGAGGGCCGAGACCTGGGACCTGAAGATGTCTTCCACATTTGCACCTTTGCACAGGCCGCAGGCTGGTTTGCACTTTTGCACCGAGGACAGCACGTGGTGCTGTCCCTACCTAAGTCACCTTCACCACTTCCAATTCAGGATGATCTCGGTGTCGGGGTGGAAGGACTGCTTCACGGGGCAGGCTTCGGCGGCGCGGATGAGGCGCTCGCGGACTTCGACCGGCACGCCGGGCGGCATGGTGATGTCGACCTCAAGCTTCGCGATGCGGCGCGGCGGAGTGGTCGTCATATGCTTCGCGACGGAGGCGTGCGCGCCGCGGAGATCGAGCCCCGTATTTCGCGCGTGGATGCCGAGGATCGTGAGGAAGCACGTCGCCATGGCGGTGGCGGCGAGATCGGTCGGCGAGAAACCTTCGCCCTTGCCCTGGTTGTCGACGGGCGCGTCGGTCACGATCACGTGCCCCGACGGTCCATGCACGGCGCGGACGTGGAGGTCACCGAGGTATTCGCAGGAGATGTTGACGGCCATGCGGGGAGTTAAGCCGACCGCCGGACGCCCCCAACAAAAAACCCCGGCGAGCCGGGGTCAGGGTGAAAGGACTCGCGGGACGATTATTCGTCGCCGTCCTTGCCGATGGCGTCGACCGGGCAGCCCTCGAGGGCTTCCATGCACTTATCGATGCCTTCCTGGTCGGTCGGTTGGGCGAAGACATAGGAATAACCGCCGTCGTCTTGGCGCGTGAAGGACTTCGGGGCGGTCTCGCGGCAGAGGTCGCAATCGATGCACTGGGAATCCACGTAGAATTTGCCCGTGACGCTCTCGGGACGCTTGTCGTTCTTGTCGGCCATAAGACTCCCACTATTTGGAAGCCCGACCGCAGGTGTCAAGAATCCGCGTCAGTTGGCGGGCAGCATGACCACCAGACGGTGACGGAAAAACCCGTCGCGGCCGGCGAGGTAGGCGGCGGAAAGGCGGTCGGCCGTGGCGAAGGTCACCTCAATGACGGCGTCCGGGGGCAGGTTGGGGCGTAGCCCGGGGCCGGACTGGCGCTCGAAGGCCGACAGCGGGCGGACGACGACGGACGCGATGGGGAGCTCGTGTTCCTGCTGGATGACCAGGCGGAGGCGGGAGCGCGTCGCGGCGTCGACCCCTTCCCAGCAGAACAGTTCCTCGATCGCGGCGGCGTCGCGCCGGGCGAACGCCTCGCGCAGTTCGGTCGCCAGCACGCCCGCCGTGTGCGTCGGCCACCAAGACCAGACGGCGACCAGGAGGAACCCGAGCGACAGCCCGAGGACCGCCGCGAAGGCGCGACGGAACCAAGGAGAACGGAGGAGAAGCGGGCGCACGCGGGAGAAGGACGTTGACCGAATAGCAGGGACGGAGGTATGCACGCAAGAGCCATGGCGCACGAAAGCAAGCCCTCCGCCGATTCCGGACGATATGCGGCCCGAGGAGTCTCCGCCTCCAAGAGCGAAGTGCACGCCGCGGTCGACCGCCTCGACCCTGGCCTGTACCCGCAGGCCTTCTGCAAGATCGTGGCCGACAACCTCACCGGGGACGCGGCGAAGTGCGTCGTCACGCATTCGGACGGCTCCGGCACGAAGGCGCTGCTCGCCTACCTCTGGTGGAAGGAGACCGGCGACGCCTCCGTCTTCCGTGGCATCGCGCAGGACAGCATCGTCATGAACATCGACGACCTCCTGTGCGTCGGCGTGACCAAGGGCGTCATCCTCTCCTCGACCATCAACCGCAACGCCAAGGCCATCCCCGGCGCGATCCTCGCGGAGCTGATCAACGGCACCGAAGACGTGCTGGCCA
>JAUMEU010000153.1:0-2930 GCA_032120295.1 Opitutales bacterium
TCGCGCGTGCAGCCGACGAGGTCGGTCGAGGCTTCGTCGACGACCGGCGCGATCTCGAGCTGGGGATAAGGCGTCTTGCGCTTCACCTTGATCACGCGGGCGCGGCGCAGGCCTTCGAGGACGATGTGCGAGGTGCCGTCCTCAAGTTCGACGTGTCCGACGATACGGCCTACGCACGTGAAGGGGCAGGGCGGCTCATCGTTGTCCGGCGAGAGGCTGTCTTCGTCCAGCTGGGAGATCGCGAACATGCGGCTGCCGGCGAGGGTCTCCTTCAGCATCTTGCGGTAGCGCGGCTCGAAGATGCGCAGCGGCATGAGCTGCTGCGGGAGGAAGACGCAGTTGCCCAGGGTCATGACGGGGACGACGACGGTGGGAACCATGCACGCACCTAAACCCTAACTGTCCGGAAACGCAAACTGTGGGTGCGCTCAACAGAGTATGGAGTATTGAGTATGGAGTATCGGGGGAATGCTATCCCTATACTCGATACTCGGAACTCGATACTCTGTGACCACGGCTCCGCCGTGGTCACTGCCACTGATCCAGGAAGAGCTTCTTGGGGTCCGGGCTGTCGGCTTCCGCGAAGTAGACCCCCATGCGTAAGGACGGGAGAAAGTGCGCCGGGAGCTTCCCCTTATTACGCGCCGCGATCTCGGTGAGGAGCGATTCAGGCGACCGGCCGGCGAGCTGGTCCACGCGGTAGTAGCCGGCGTCGAGCAGTTCGCGGGCGACGTCGACCGGGAAGCGCGTGATGCGCATGAACGGACTGCACACGGCCTCCCGACGTCGTTCGGCCGCGCGCTGTCGTTCCGCTTCGTCCACGATCAGAGGCGGGCGAGGATGGCCGCGCCCATGGCCTTCGTGCCCACGGACTTGCCGCCGCCGGCGATGTCCGCGGTGCGGATGCCTTCGGCGATGGTCTTCTCGACCGCGAGCTCGATCGCCTTTGCTTCGGCTTCGAGGCCGAAGGAATGGCGGAGCATCAGGGCGGCGGAGAGGATCTGGGCGCACGGGTTGGCCTTATCCTGGCCGGCGATGTCGGGGGCGGTGCCGCCCGAAGGCTCGAAGAGGCCGTAGCCGTAACCATGGCGGTTGTGGTTCGCGCCGAGCGAGGCGGAGGCCATCATGCCGAGGGAGCCGCAGATGACGGCCATCTCGTCGGAAAGGATGTCGCCGAACATGTTCTCGGTGAGGAGGACGTCGAACTGCGAGGGCTTGAGGACGAGCTGCATCGCGGCGTTGTCGATGTACATCACCGTGAGGGCGATGTCCGGCGCGTTGGCCTTGAGGCGGTCGGCGACGACCTTGCGCCAGAGGACGGAGGTCTGGAGGACGTTGGCCTTGTCGACGAGGGTGATGTGCTTGCGACGGGCGCGCGCGGTGGCGATGGCGACGTCGGTGATGCGTTCGATCTCCGACTTGCGGTAGACCATGGTGTCGATGGCTTCGATATCGCCGTCGGCGAGCGTCGTGGTGGACTTCGGACCGAAGTACAGGCCGCCGGTGAGCTCACGGATGCAGACCATGTCGACGCCGTTCGGGATGCGGTCCGGGCGGATCGGCGAAGTGTCGATGAGGTTCTTCAGCAGCAGGCCGGGGCGGACGTTGGCGTAGAGCGTGAAGTGCTTGCGCAGCGGAAGGAGCGAGGCGCGCTCAGGCTGTTCGGCCGGAGGCAGTTTCTCCCACTTCGGGCCGCCGACGGAACCGAAGAGGATGGCGTCCGCGGCGCGGCAGGCTTCGAGGGTCGAGTCCGGCAGGGCCTTGCCATGGTTGTCGATGCCCGCGCCGCCCACGTCGTGGGTGGAGTGCTCGAGGGTATGGCCTGACTTCTTCAGGACCGCCTCGAGGACGGGCAGGGCGACGGCCATGACTTCAGGGCCGATGTAATCGCCAGGCAGGACAGCAATCTTCAGGTGCATAGGGAGGACGGGCAGTAAAGATGAACGGCGGCATCAAGGGCAAGGAGAAGCGAGGGGGCGGAACGCCGAAAATCAGACTTCCGGGTGGTTGCCATCGCGTCCGGCCGGGCCCTACTCTGGCCGCCTTCCCCCGCGTATGTCCTCCCAACCTCTCGTCATCGGTAAATTCTCCCTCGGCATGGGCGACCGCTTCGCCCACGAAGCCGAAGCCCAGCTCGCCGCCTGCCTCGCGGCCAAGAAGCTCGGCGTCGAGATCGTGCCGGTCTGGAACAAGTCCAACCGCGAGCACAACATCATCGGCTCCGAGCCGACCAGCACCCGCGCCGCGGCCGACGCCGCCGTGAAGTCGCTCGGCTGGACCGCCCCCTACTTCCTCGACGCCGACCACATCGGCCTGAAGACCGTCGACCGTTTCGTCGGCGTCTCCGACTTCTTCACCATCGACGTCGCTGACTTCATCGCCCAGCCCGCCGATCCCGCCGCGGTGAAGGCCTTCGTCGATCGCCACCCGGAACTCGTCGGCACGCTCACCCTCGCCGGCATCGACCGTCCGTTCACGACCACGCGCGCCGACGTCGAGCGTACGGCCGCTAAGTTCCTCCTGGCCGTCCAGGAAGCGGGCAAGGTCTACCGCCACATCGTCTCCGTGAAGGGTGCCGGCCGCTTCGTCCCCGAGATCTCGATGGACGAGACGGACAGCCCCCAGACCCCGCCTGAACTGCTCGTCATCCTCGCGGCGATCGCCGACGAAGGCGTGCCGATCCAGACCATCGCCCCGAAGTTCACCGGCCGCTTCAACAAGGGCGTCGACTACGTCGGCGACCTCGCCCAGTTCGAACGTGAGTTCAACGACGACCTCTGCGTCATCGCCCACGCTGTGAAGAAATACGGCCTCCCGGCCAACCTGAAACTCTCCGTGCACAGCGGCAGTGATAAGTTCTCCATCTACCCGGCCATTCGTCGCGCCCTCGCTAAGCATGGCGCCGGCGTCCACGTGAAGACCGCGGGCAC
>JAUMEU010000154.1:0-2503 GCA_032120295.1 Opitutales bacterium
CCCTTGCCGACGGGGATGGAGAGGAGGCGACCGGTGGTCTTGGCTTCCATGCCTTCCTTGAGGCTGGAGATATCGCCCATGATGACGCAGCCGACGGTGTCCTCGGCGAGGTTGAGCGCGACGCCTTGCAGGCCTCCGGGGAGCTCGATCATTTCGTTCATCATGACGCCCGAAAGGCCGTCGATGGAGGCGACGCCGTCCGCGAGGGAGACGATGGTGCCGACGTTGGACTTGCCGGCGCGGGCGTTAAGTCCGGCGATGGCTTTTTGGATCTGGTCGATCGCGTTGCTCATAGTGTTTGGTAAATCAGGTTAAGCGGTGGGAAAGTTTTCAGGCGAGGGCCTTGGCCAGGTCGGCGAGGCGCAGGGCGGCGGAGACGTCGGTGACGTCGTCGCCCACGCGGACGCGGAAGCCGGCGAGCAACGCGTCGTTGCGGCGGGTCACGGGGCGGACCGGGCGGCCCAGGTGCTGGGTGAAGTGCGCGGCGATGGCGTCGGCCGCCGCGGTCGAAAGCGGGCCAGCGTGTTCGATGCGGGCTTCGCCCCGGGTGAGTTCGCGCCGGACGTGGGCGAGGTACGCGCGCAGGAGGGGGCGCAGGGTGTGGGCCGGGCGGGACTGGGACAGCGCCGCGAGGACGGCGCCCACGCGATCGGGCGCGACGGCGCCGGCCTCCATCGACAGGGCGAGGAGGCGCTTGGCTTCAGCTCGGACGGAGGCGGCGGACATCGTAAAAAGGCGGGCTTAGCGGGCGAGCTGCTTGACGGCGGCCTCGTTGAGGCGAGCGCGCGTGGCATCATCGAGATTCTCGGCGAGCACCTTGGCGGCGGTTTCCACGACCAGGCGGGAGACTTCGCCGCGGACTTCTTCCATCATCTTGATGCGGTCGGCTTCGATGGCGGCCTTGGCCTTGGCGATGACTTCGGTCTGGGCGGTCTGGGCTTCGGCTTTGGCTTCTTCGACGGCGGCCTTGGCGGCGGTGCGGGCGACCACGAGGATCCGGGCCGCTTCGTCGGAGGCGGCGTTGAGCTTCGCTTCCGAAATCTGGTGGGCTTCCGACAGGCGCTGGGTCGAGGCTTGGGCGTCGGCGAGGCCCTTCTCGATGAGGCGATTGCGTTCTTCCATCTGGCCGAGGGCCGGCTTGATGGCGAAACGGTAGAGCACGAAGGCGAGCAGGGTGAAGTTGATGACCTGAACGAGCAGGTGCGGGCCATCGACGCCGAAGCTGCCGAAGAGCTTGATGATGTCGCCGAGCGGGCCGGCGGACTCGCCGGCGGCGGCCGGAGCGGCCTTGGCGGTGTCGGCGGCGAGAAGAGCGGAGAGGAAGGTCATGGTGAGGACTTTGAAGGGGGAGGTGAGGATCGGCGCTGGGAAAGAGAAGTGGCGGGCCCCGCAAGGGGCCGCGCCACGAGACCGGTTACTTGGCGAGGAAGATCGCGTAGAACGCGACGGCTTCAGCGAGAGCCATGCCCAGAATCGACTGGACGAGGATCTTGCCCGAAGCGTCGGGATTGCGACCCACGGACTCGACGGCCTTGGCACCGACGAGGCCCACGCCGATGGCGGCGGCGAGACAGCCGGCGGCGGCAGGGAGGGAACCGGTGATTTCAGCGATGATCATGTGTGTTGTTTGTTGGTTTTTCCTTGGCGCGCCGCCGGGGGATTCCCGGCAAGTCGCACGCCGCGAAAGCGAAAATGCTCAGTGGGCGTGCTCCTCGTCGTGGCCGCCTTCATGGTTGCAGATGAGGCCGATGTAGACGGCGGAGAGCAGCGTGAAGACAAAGGCCTGGATGAGGCCGACGAGGACTTCGAGGAGGCCCGCGACGGCGGGAATGGCGTACGGGGCGATGCCGCCGAGCTCGTGGATCAGGTTCTCGCCGCCGAAGACGTTGCCGTAGAGGCGGAACGAAAGAGAGATGAGGCGGAAGGCGATGGAGACGACTTCGATGCCGCCTACTCCCATGAAGATGAAACTGAGCAGGATCCACATCGCCCAACCGATTTCCTTACGGTTGGATTTATTGCCGAAGAGATCAAAGACGAGCACCTTGATGCCCGCGTAACGGAGGACGAAGTACGTCCACGCGAGGAAAGAGATGACCGACAACGCAAGGGTGGTGTTGAGGTCCGAAGTGGCCGGGCGGATGGCGTCCCGCCAGCCCGCCTCGGTGTGGAACTTGATGGTGCCGACTCCGGGGAGGAGGCCGCTCCAGTTCATGATCAGGATGAAGATGAAGAAGCCGCAGAGCAGGGGAAAAGTCTTCCCGATCATCTGCTTGCCGACGATGGGCTCAAGGGAGTCTCGCAGGCCTTGGGCCAGGCCCTCGAGGACCGCCTGGCCCTTGCCAGGGATGAGCTTCGGGGTGCCGACGGTGAGGCGCACGCCGATGATGATGGCCGCGGCGATGATCCAGGTCGTCAGAATGGAGTTCGAAATGGGCATGCCCCCGATTTGAAACAAATCGGTGGCATTAGGGTTAACGCCTTCGGAACTCGCGAAAACGAA
>JAUMEU010000155.1:0-5900 GCA_032120295.1 Opitutales bacterium
TTGCGCGCATGGTCGTCCACCTGCGCGGCTAGGTCGGCCGGTGGGATGTGGTAGGTCGGTTCGTCGGCGTTGTTCAGCAGCGCCATGACGCCGAAGTAATCCGTGTGCAGGATCGGGTCATACTTGTGGGTGTGACACTGCGCGCAGTTCATCGTCAGGCCCATCCAGGCCGCGCCGGTCGCGCCCACGCGATCGACCATCGCATAGAAGCGGTATTCGTTGGGGTCGATGCCGCCTTCCTCGTTGAGCATCGTGTTGCGGTGGAAGCCGGTGGCGATGTGGTCGTCGGGCGTGGCTCCGGGGAGGAGGTCGCCGGCGAGCTGCTTGATGCCGAATTGGTCGTAGGGCAGGTCGGCGTTGAGGGCCTTCACGACCCAGTCGCGGTAGGGCCAGATCGTGCGCGGGCGGTCCTTCTCGAAGCCGTTGGTGTCGGCGTAGCGGGCGAGATCGAGCCAGCGGCGAGCCCAGCGTTCGCCATAGCGCGGCGAAGCGAGCAGGCGGTCGACGAGTTTCTCGTAGGCGTCAGGCGATTTGTCTTGGACGAAGGCGTCGGCCTCTTCGGGCGTGGGCGGCACGCCGGTGAGGTCCAGCGTCACGCGGCGGACGAGGGCGTAGCGGTCGGCTTCAGGCGAAGGCTTCAGGCCGGCTTGCTCGAGGCGCGCGCGGACGAACGCATCGATCGGATGGACGCCGGCCTGCGGCACAGGCGCCTGCTTAGGCCCGGAGAAGGCCCAGTGAGGTTGGTAGACGCCGCCCTCGGCGATCCAGGCGCGTAAGGTCGCCTTGTCTTTCGCGGAGATCGGCTTCTTCGCCTCCGGCGGCGGCATGATGTCATCCGGGTCGTCGGAGAAGATGCGATGGATGACTTCGCTCTTATCAGGCTGACCCGGGACGATGGCGACTTCGCCGGACTTACCTTTGCCGTAGGCGGATTCGACGAGGTCGAGACGCAGTTTTCCTTTGCGTGAATGTTCGTCCATCCCGTGGCAGGCGAAGCAGTGCTGGGCCAGGATCGGCCGGACCTCACGGTTGAAGTCGACGGCGGACGCGGTGGCGGCGGAAGCCAGAAGCAGGAGAGCGGACGGAAGACGCGGCATGGGGGCGGGGGTGAACGGTCGGGGGATGCGACGGACAAAGATAGGACACTCTAGACCGTCCGGGGTTGCGAGCAATTAGCAGGTAGGGTTTGGCGGTTGCGGGCCCATGACAGGTGGCTAATTTCGCGATGTCGTGCCCCGCTTCGCCCTCATTTTCTGTCTTATCGCCGCAGGGGTGTCCGTCGCCGACGGCCCGAAGTTGGGCGATGGTTCGCAGCAGAAATGGCGGCAGGCGCTGGGCTCCCCGAGGTCGCCTTTCGGTCAGGCTGGTCCGGCGGAGCTGGTCGAGTCCTTCGACACTCCGGATTTCCGGGCGCAGCTGTTCCGCCAGCGTACTGGTCCGGAGACCTGGCAGCGCGTTCTCATCCTGAAGCCTCGGCGGCTCGAGGGCCGGACCGCCGGAGTCGTCGTGCCGTTCTACGACCCCGATCGGATGTGCGGTTACGACTTGCAGACGAAGCAACGGCTCGGGCCGGAGCGGAATACGGCTTTCTTTGGTCTGCACCTTGTGCGGCAGGGTTACGTCGTCGTCGCGGTCGAAGCTTACCCGTTCAACCTGCTGACGCCTGAAGAGCAGAAGGCGAGCAAGGGTGGGATGGGTGTCTGGCGTGACGCCGCGGCCAAGCTCGCCCGGCAGGAACCCGGATGGACGGGCATGGGTAAGCTCACTCACGACACGCTCCTGGCGGCCGATCTGCTCGCGACGGACGCGCAGGTCGATCCGGCCCGCCTCGCGGTGATGGGGCATTCGCTCGGCGGCAAGATGGCCTTCTACGCCGGATGCCTGGATCCGCGCTTCAAGGCGATCGTCGCGAGCGACTTTGGCCTGGCATGGGATTCCTCCAATTGGGGCGACGCTTGGTATTTCGGCGACAAGCTGAAGGCCATGCGCGCGGACGGGCTTTCGCAGGAACAGATGCTCGCCTTCTATGCTCCGCCGTTCTTCCTGATCGCCGGGCAATACGACAGCGAAGCGACGTGCGGCCCTTTGTTGGACGCGGCCCGCAAGACACGGGAGCTTGCGGGTCGGGCGGGCGGCATCGAGATGTTCGACCACCATTCCGGCCACCAGCCGACATGGCCGTCCTTGAAGGCCGCCTATGCCTGGCTGGCTCGGCGGATGGATATGCCCATTCCTGACTTCGCGCACCTCGACGCACTCGCTGGCGAACAGACCAAGGCCGGTAAGTAAGCCTTACTTCTTTTTCTTCTTAGCGCCGCCTTGCGGCGGATTGGCGCCGAGCGTCGGACCGTTGTCAGCCGGCATCGAGCGGTGCCAGGCTATTACTGCGGCAGTCAGGCGTTCGGTCACGGCGGTCTCTTTGGCGGCGAGGTCGTTCGTCTCCCCTGGGTCCTTGGCCAAGTCATATAGCACCGGCTTGGAGCCGTCGTATTCGCAGAGCAGCTTCCAATCGCCTTCGCGGACGGCTAGGTCCGGTTGCGGCTTAGGAAGGGCGGGGAGCCAGACCTTCCGGTCCGGCGGCCGGCGCCAGAAGATCGGTCCCGGATGCGAAGCGGGCTTCTGCCCGAGGATCGTCGCCGACAGGTCGGCGCCATCGAGACCAGCAGGGCTCTTGGCTCCGGCGAGGCGGGCCAGCGAGGGAGCGAGGTCCATCGCAGCGAAGATCGAAGCGGCGTCGAGCGTGCCGACCTTGGCTTTCTCCATGAGACCAGGCGCCCAGACGATGAGCGACGAGCGGATGCCTCCCTCGTGGAGCTGCGTCTTCGCCCCGCGGAACGGGCCGGCGCTGCCCGCGCCCGGTTCGGGTCCGTTGTCGGAGCAGAGTACGAGCACGGTGTTATCGCGCAGGGCGGGGTCGTCGCGCAGCCGTGCGCAGAGACGTCCGAGCTGTCGGTCCATCTCCTCGAGGACGGCGAGGTAGATCCGGTGTTTCTCCGGCGACCACTTTTCGAGCGGAGGGAAGTAAGGGCTGTGGACGTCGTCCGGCCAGAGGTCGACGTAGAAGGGCTGTCCTTTCGCCGCGGCTTGGTCGATGAACTTCAGGGCCGCGTCGGCATACCCCGTCGTGATCTCGGCGCGGTCCATCCAGGTGACCGGCCCGCCGAGGCGTTCAGCGTCAGCCCAGATCTTCTTCGGCTCCGTATCGCCGGGCTTACGCGTGAGCGGCAGGAGTTTCGGTCCCATTCCTTCGAAGTTCGTCAGCGAAGCATCGTAGCCGTAGGCCGTGATCGCGGGCGCGTCATCGACGTCGCGCTGGCCGCCGAGGTGCCATTTGCCGAAGTGGCCCGTAGCGTAGCCTGCCGCCTGCAGCGTGCGGGCCAAGGAAGGGGCCTGCGGGTCCAGCCATTGGGCGATCCCGCGTCGGGTGTTTTCGGCGCGGTGCGCGAGGTAGGACCCGATCCGCCAGCGCTGCGGGTATTGGCCGGTCACGAATGCGCACCGGGAAGGCGAGCAGATGGGCGAGTTGACGTAGAATTGGGAGAAACGGAGGCCTTCGGCGGCCAGTCGGTCGATATTCGGCGTCTTCGCCTCCTGGTTACCGAAGCAGGAGAAGTCGCCCCAGCCCATGTCGTCGATCAGCACGAAGACGAAGTTGGGTCGGCGGGCCGCTTGGGCGCACAGGGCGAAACTAAGCCAAGAAATGAGCAGGGCGTAACGCATGGGGTACCGAAGGCTTATCCTCGGCGTCCCAAGTTGTCAAAAGGCTTAACGCCAAAGCGGTACGGCCTGCTGCTTGCTCCAACTCTCCCATCGCGCAATCAGGGTCTTGGTCAGCTCCTGATGGCTCGCGGATACTTCCTTTTTTTCGGAAGGGTCGGCTTCCAGGTCGTAGAGTTCCCAGCGGGGGCCTGCTCGGAGAAGTTTCCACTTCCCGGATCGCAAGGCGCCGCTCTTGCCGACTCGCCAGTAAAGCGTCTCATGGAGCAGTCCGACCTCAGGATTCGTCAGCAAGCTCCGCAGGTCCTTGCCGTCGGCATCGGCCGGAGTCGCGACGCCGGCGGCGGCGAGGGCCATGGCGGTGAGGTCGGTGGCGATGACGGGCGTCTTGATGACCGTTCCTGGCTTCGTCACGCCGGGCCAAGTCACCGCATACGGTACGCGGATGCCGCCTTCAAGCAGCTGGCCCTTTTCGCCGCGGTGAGGATGGTTGCTTGACGTCAGCTCACGTGTGGGGCCGCCGTTATCGCTGAGGAAGACGATGACCGTGTTCTCGGTCTGGCCGTTGGCGTCGAGCTTGGCCAGGAGCTTGCCCACGGATTCATCGAGGTGCGTCAGCATCGCGGCGAAGATCCGCCTTTGCACGTCGGGGATGTCCTTGAAACGGGCCATGTGGGCGTCGGTTCCTTGCATCGGGCTATGGACGGCGTTGTAAGCGAGATAGAGGAAGAACGGTTTCCCCTTCGTACGGTCAAAGAAGTCCATCGCCTCGTGCGTGAACGCATCCGTGAGGTTGCGAGGTTCCTCGATGGCTTGGTTGCCGCGCATCATCGGGTTGTCTTTATTGTATTCCGGTTCGTCGGACTTCAGGTGGTCGCTCTCGATCAGGCGGCCATCTGGCGAGGTCCAGCGCCCCATGGCGCCATCGGGCAGGTTCTTCCGGCGCAGCCAGGTCGTATTGCCCTTGCCGATTGCGGGTTCGAAGTAGCGGCCTTCGTGGAGGAAACCGAAGAAGTCAGCGAAGCCTCGCTGCTGCGGGTGGAAGGGGGCGGTGCCACCCAGGTGCCATTTGCCGACCAAGCCCGTGTGATACCCCGCGGCGCGAAGACGATCGGCGATGGTCGGTACGCCGACGGGCAGGCCGATGCCAGGTTCCAGGTTCTTGCTGCCGATGGGATTGAATTCGAAGCCGAAACTCGTCTGATAGCGGCCGGTCAGCAGCGCGGCGCGGGATGCGGCGCAGAAGGGAGCCGTGACGTAGCCATCCGTGAAGCGCGCGCCCTTGGTGATGAGCCGATCGATGTTCGGCGTCGGGATGCCGTTGCCGCCATAGCAACCCAGCTCGCCGTAGCCGAGATCGTCGGCGACGATGAACAGGATATTAGGCTTCTTAGTTTCCGCCGCCAGAAGCGGAAGTAACGAACTGAGCAGCAGGCTGAGGAAGGTGAGCGGCTTCATCGGGGTACGAGCCGATATTATCGACGTAGGCCCACGCTTGGCTACGCGTAATTCAGGCGCGTAGGTCCCGATTTTCGGCAATTGGCAGGGGCAGATTCTCAGCGCTTCACGGGCAGCCACTGGACGGCGTCGATGACCACGTGTCCGTCGGTGCCGGCGTTGCCGATCTCGACCCAGCCAGCCTGACCGGCGCTGAATTCGAAGGTACCGACGACATGAAAGAGGCCGTCGACGGCAGGCTTGAGCTTCTGGTTCACGAGGACCTTGGCTTCGCCCTTGGCATGACGGATGGTCACCGGGACGTTCGTGGCGCGGTTGCCGTTCATGCTGTAGGAGATCGCGACGCGGTAGGCGCCGGCGGCGGGGAGGGTGGGGGCGTAGCGGGCCGTCATCGCGCCTTTCTCGCTGTTGCCGTCATGGCGATAGCCGTCGCCGACATAGCGGGGGCTGGTGTGGCCCGTCGAGTCGAAGCCCTTGAGCGCGGCGGCGGTGTCATCCAGCACGACACCCGCGAGCTTCGCCTTGTCCACGCCATGGGCACCGCCTGTCGCGGCGGTCGGGATGAGGTCGAGGACCTGGCCCGCGGCGAGGAGGCGTTCCTTGAGCGCGCCATAGTCGACTGATTGCACGGTCGTGCCCCGTTCGATGGCGAGGCCGGCGGCGGTGGCGGCGGACTGGCCCATGACCATGAAGACGGGCTCCATGCGGATCGAGCCGTAGGCGAT
>JAUMEU010000156.1:0-1617 GCA_032120295.1 Opitutales bacterium
GAGCCGGCGACGTTGGTGCGCTCGCCGACGTTCACGAAGGTGCCGGGGCCGCCGATGATGTTCAGCGACTCGAGGCCGGAGAGCTTGAGCGCGGCCGGGACGGCGCCGGGGACGCGGGCCGGATACTTCTCGGTGCGGCGGCGGATGGCGGCGATGTGGGCGGGCGTGGTGCCGCAGCAGCCGCCGAGGATGTTGACCAGGCCGTCGCGGGCGAAGGTCTCCAGGATGGCCGCGGTGTCTTCGGGGCCTTCGGGGAAGCCCGTCGGGGAAAGCGGATTAGGCAGGCCGGCGTTCGGATAGCAGGAGACGTAGATGTCGGCCTTCTTCGCCAGTTCGGCGATGTGCGGGCGCATCTGCTCGCCGCCGAGGGCGCAGTTCATGCCGATGCTGATCGGCTGGGCGTGGCGGACGGAATTCCAGAAGGACTCGGTCGTCTGGCCCGTGAGCGTGCGGCCGGAGGCGTCGGTGATCGTGCCGGAGATCATCACCGGGAGGCGGAAGCCGCGGGCCTCGAAGGCCTCGTCGATCGCGAAGAGGGCGGCCTTGAGGACGAGCGTGTCGAAGACCGTCTCGCAGAGGAGGAGGTCCGCGCCGGCGTCGATCAGGGCGTCGACCTGTTCGCGGTAGGAGTCGCGTACCTGGACGAACGTCACGTCGCGCTTGGCGGAATCGTTGACGTCGCGGGACATCGACAGGGTCTTGTTCGTCGGGCCGATGGCGCCGGCGACGAAGGCGTCCTTGCCCGGGTTGGCGGCCTTGAAGGCGTCGACGGCCTCGCGGGCGACCTTGACCGCCTCGGTGTTCAGCTCGCGGATGAGGTGCGTCATCGCGTAGTCTTCCATCGCGATGGACGTGCCGTTGAAGGTGTTGGTCTCGAGGATGTCGGCACCGGCGTCGAGGTAGGCGCGGTGGATGTCGCGGATGACGGACGGCTTCGTGATGACGAGCAGGTCGTTGTTGCCCTTGAGCTGGCCGGGGTGGCCCTGGAAGCGGTCGCCGCGGTAGTCGGCCTCCTGCAGCTTGAGCTGCTGGATCATGGTGCCCATCGCGCCGTCGAGGTAGACGATGCGTTGGCGCAGGAGGGCCTCAAGGCGCTCGCCGGCCGGGTTCAAAGGGAGTCTCTGGCGGGACATCGACCCTAACGTGCGGGTTGCCGCCCAAGGGTCAAGGCACGGGGCGGGCCTATTGTGTCATCCCCGGCAGGTCGGGCTTCTTGCAGCGTAGGAGGTCCTGGCTGCGGTAGAGCACGATGCGCTTACCTTCGAATTTCTCGTCGTTCCAGAGCAGGGGGCGGAGTTCGCAGGTGAACACCGGGTTCAGGAAGGAAAGCTCCGCCTCGACCGCGGGGTCGCCGCCCTGCCAGTAGAGGATGCCGTTGGGCAGGGAATGCTTGGCGCCCTTGCACAGGAGCTGGCGGGTGTTGTGGACGAACGTGCGGAGGTCGGCGACGGCGCGGCCGGTGACGAAGTCGTGTTCGTGGTTCATCGTCTCGGCGCGGGCGTTCTTGACGTCGACGTTCTTGAGGCCGAGGCGCGTGGCGATGTCCTGGACGACGGTGATCTTCTTGCCGACCGAGTCGACGAGCGTGAAGCGGGCCTTCGGGTAGAGGACGGCGAG
>JAUMEU010000157.1:0-5611 GCA_032120295.1 Opitutales bacterium
CCGAAACGCGCGCCTTCTTCGCCGCCGGAGACGCCGGAGCCGATGAAGCGCAGGCCCTTGGCCTTGAGTTCGCGTTCGCGGCGAATGGTGTCGGTCCAGAGGGCGTTGCCGCCGTCGATGATGATGTCACCCGGCTCGAAGACCGCGGCGAGCTCGTTGATCACGGCGTCGGTCGGTCCGCCGGCCTTGACGAGGATGACGGCCTTGCGGGGCTTCTTGAGGGACGCGGCAAAGTCCTTCATGGTGGGGCAGCCCGTCAGTTTACCCGGGGTGTTGGGGTTTTCCTTCACAAACTCGTCGGTCTTGGCGGTCGTGCGGTTGTAGACCGAGATCGCGAAGCCGTGGTCGGCGATGTTGAGGGCGAGGTTCTGACCCATGACGGCCAGACCGATGAGACCAATGTCGGATTGCATAAGAGGAGCCAATGCGAACCCCCGTCGGCAGGCATGGCAAACAAGAAAAGGGTCAGGTTTCGGGCGAAAGCTCTTGTTTTCGGCACGGGCGGCCGCCTTTCCCCTCGCCTCATCCGAGGGCCTTCCCATCGTCCACCGCTGTCATGTCCCAGCTCGTCGGCAAACGCATCACCCTCGGGGTCACCGGCTCCATCGCCGCTTACAAGGCCGCAGACCTGATCTCGCAGCTCGTCAAATACGGCGCCGAGGTCCAAGTGGTCATGACCAAGGGCGCAACCCAGTTCATCACCCCGATGACCCTCCAGGTGCTTTCCCGCCGACCGGTGGCGTTCGACCTCTGGGCCGAAGGCGCCAATTCCATCCCGGGCCACATCGAGATCGCCGATTCTTCCGACCTGCTCCTCGTCGCGCCCTTATCGGCCAACGTCCTTGCGGAGTTCGCCCACGGCCTCGCCCCCGACCTCCTGACGAGCATCTACCTCGCCACTCGCGGCCCGGTGCTCCTCTGCCCGGCGATGAACGGCAAGATGTACGAACACCCGGCCACGCAGGCCAACCTGAAGACCCTTCGCTCCCGAGGCCACGCGGTCGTCGAGCCGGCCGAAGGCATGCTGGCCTGCGGCTACGAAGGCGTCGGCAAGCTGGCGCCGGTCGAAGAGATCGTGAGCCGCGTGCTTTCGATCCTGGGCTGAGTCGATGGATCCCCGCGTCCTCCGCCAGCGTCTCGCGGCTTCGGCGAAGGAGCTGGGCTTCGAGGCCTTCGGGGTCGCGCCGGTCGAGGTCGACGTGCGCGCGGACTACTTCAAGAAGTGGATCGCGGACGGCATGCACGGCGACATGGCCTGGCTGGCCCGTAACCCGGACCGCCGGACCGACGCCCGCCAGGTACTGCCCGAAGCCCGGAGCCTGGTCGTGGTGGGCCTGAACTATTACCAGCCGCATCCGCCCGCAGGGTATCGCATCGCGAAATACGCGCTTGGGGCTGACTACCACGACGTGATCCTCGAACGCCTGAAGCAGCTGTGCGTCGTGATGGAATCCTTCGGGGGCGAACAGAAGCCCTACGTCGACACCGGCCCGGTGCTCGAAAAACCCGTCGCGGCCGCCGCCGGCCTCGGCTGGCAGGGCAAGAGCACGATCCTCATCCACCGCGGCGCGGGCACCTGGCTCTTCCTCGGCGTCATCCTGACGACCCTCGAACTCGAACCCGCGGCGACCAAGGAGCCGGACCGCTGCGGTTCCTGCACGCGCTGCATCGAGGCCTGCCCGACCGCCGCGATCATCGCGCCCTATCAGATGGATGCGCGCAAGTGCCTCGCCTACCTGACCATCGAGCACAAGGGCGCCATCCCCGTCGAGTATCGCGAAGCCCTGGGCGACCGCGTCTTCGGCTGCGACGACTGCCTCGACGTCTGCCCTTGGAACAAGTGGGCCGTCGCCACCCGCGAAGCCCACTTCGCCCCGCGTCCGCACCCGCCGCTCCGCGAGACGCTGGCCTGGACGGACGCACAGTTCTTGGAGCATTTCAAAGGCACGCCGGTCGAACGCCTCGGGCTCGCCCGCTGGCGGCGCAATGCGCTCACCGTGCTCGGCAATGTCGGGACGCCGGGCGACCTGCCGGCGGCGGAGACGCTGCTCGGCTCGCCTGATCCGATGGTCGCCGAGCACGCCGCCTGGGCCGTCGACCGTCTCCGCGTCCGTTGAACCTACGGGTTGCCTCGGACGGAGGGAGCCTCCTAATGGAAGCCGTGACCCTCGCCCAAGCTTACTACGCGCTCGCCGCCTTCCTGCTCCTGGCCGGCTGGCTGATCGTCACCGACGCCGACGTGCTGCGCACGTTCCGCCGCTCGAAGGGCGCGACCTATCTGCTCGGCCTCGCCGCCATCGCTTGGTTCGCCTGGTGGCTCGTGAACATCCCCGAGGCGGATCTGGCGGGCATCAACCGGACCTTGGTCCTCATGGTCTTTCTCGGCGCCAGCTTGGCGACTTTCGTGACCATGCCTGACCTCCTGTCGGTGCGCGCCCTCGGGGTGCTGATGCTTTTCCTCGCGCGTCACGCCCTCGATGCGGGTTACCGCCAACTACCGTACAGCCTGCTCGATGCCTCGGTAAGTTACGGCGTGCTCGTGCTCTTCGGTTTCTGGTGGGCCTGCTCGCCGCCCGTCTTCGGTCGGCAGTGCGATTGGATCCTCGCCACTTCCGGCCGACGTTACGTCGTCGGCGGCCTGAGCCTGCTCCTCGGCGTCGCCTGCGCGGCCCAGTCCTTCGACCTCCCGTGAGCCGCGCGCTCCTCATCGTCGTCTCGGGGCCCGCCGGCAGCGGCAAGACCACGCTCTGCTGCAGCCTCACCGGGGCCTGCCCGCAGGGCATCCGCCGCGTGATCACGTGCACCACGCGCGCTCCGCGGCCCGGCGAAATCGACGGCGTCGACTACCATTTCCTCACGCGCGAGAGCTTCGAACAGCAGGTCGCCGCCGGCGTCTTCCTCGAACACGCCCACGTCCACGGCAACCTTTATGGACCGCGCGCGGCCGACGTCGCCGCCCACCTCGGCGCCGGCTTTGACGCGCTTCTGAACGTCGACGTCCAGGGCGCCGCCACGATCCGCGCCAAGGGCGCCGCCGACCCGCGGCTCGCCGCCTCCCTCGTCACGGTCTTCATCCGCGTCAGCGACCGCGCCGAACTGCGTCGCCGGCTCACGGGCCGCGGCACCGACCCGGCCGATGAGATCGACCGTCGCGTGGCCGCCGCCGAGGAGGAACTCCGCCATGCCGGCACTTATCAGCATGTGATCGAAAGCGGCACCCGCGAGGCCGACTTCGCCGCCTTGCTCGCCATCTACCACGCCGAGAAGGCCCGCCGATCGTGATGGAGAAGAACGACATCGCGGCCGTCCTCGACGAAATCGCCACCTTCATGGAGCTGACCGGAGAGAATCCGTTCAAGATCCGCGCCTACTCCGGCGGCGCCCGTATCCTCGAGAACATGACCGAGGACCTCGGCGAGCTGATCGACGGCGGCAAGCTCGCCGACATCCCCGGCCTCGGCGAAGCGCTCGTCGATAAGATCACGACCCTGCGTCGCGACGGCGTCCTGCCTTTCCACCAGAAGCTCAAGGCCTCCATCCCCGCCGGACTCCTGGAGGTCATGCAGATCCCCGGGCTCGGACCGAAGAAGGTGCGCGCTCTCTGGACGCAGCTCGCCGTCGAAGACCTCGCGAAGCTGAAGGAGGTCTGCGAATCGGGCGCGGTCGCCGAGCTCAAGGGCTTCGGCGCGAAGACGCAGGAGAAGATCCTCGAGGGCATCAAGAACCGCATCGCCTACGGTAAGCGCCACCGCTGGTATGAAGCGGCCGCCATCGCCGAACCGATCCTCGCCGGCCTCCGCGCGCTCCCGCAGGTCTCGCTTGCCGAATCCGCCGGTTCGCTCCGCCGCGCCCGCGAGACGGTCGGCGACCTCGACTTCCTCGTGGCCTCGTCAGAACCCAAGCCGATCATGGACTGGTTCGTCGCCTATCCCGGCGTGAAGGAGGTCACCGCCCACGGCGAGACGAAGTCCAGCGTGCGCTTCGAGAACGGCCTCCAGGCGGACCTCCGCGTCGTGCCGGCCGAGCAGTTCTACTTCGCGCTCCATCACTTCACCGGCTCCAAGGAGCACAACGTCGCGATGCGCCACCGCGCGCTCGGCCGCGGGCTCAGCATGAGCGAGTGGGGCTTCAAGTCGGTCGACGAGCAGTCTGTGGCCCCTGGCGCCACCAGCGAAGAGGAAGTCTTCCGCGCGCTCGGCCTGCCGTGGATCCCGCCGGAGCTCCGCGAGGGCAATGGCGAGATCGACGCCGCCGAGGCGGGCAAACTGCCGCAGCTCGTCCAGTTCGCCGACCTCCGCGGCGTCTTCCATAATCACACCACGGAATCCGACGGCGACCATACGCTCGACCAGATGGCGGCCGCGGCCGAAGCCCACGGTTGGGAATACCTCGGCATCTCCGACCACTCCAAGTCCAGCTTCCAGGCCGGCGGCCTCGACGAGTCCCGCCTTGCGAAGCAGCTCGAGGACATCGCGCAGCTCAACGCCTCGCAGAAGTATCGCGTGCGCGTCCTCTCGGGCAGCGAGGTCGACATCCTCAAGGACGGCACGCTCGACTTCACGGACGACGTCCTCGCGCGTCTGGACTTCGTCGTGGCCTCGGTGCACAACCTCTTCACCTTGGACCGCGAGGCCCAGACGGCGCGCATCATCACGGCCATCGAGAACGAGCACGTCGACATGATCGGCCACCTCACCGGTCGCCTGCTCAACAAGCGCGAGCCCTACGACGTCGACATCGCCAAGGTCATCGACGCCGCCGCGGCCAACGACACGATCATCGAGCTCAACGCCAACCCGTGGCGCCTCGACCTCGACTGGCGCTGGTGGCGCCGCGCCGCCGAGAAGGGCGTGCTCTGCTCGATCAATCCCGACGCCCACGACACCGACCAGCTGGCCTTCGCCGCCCACGGCGTGCGCATCGCCCGCAAGGGTTGGCTGACGCCCGAGCAGGTGCTCAACACGCGGTCGCTGCCGGAAGTGCTGCGCTGGCTAGGTCGCTGAGGGCTCCTTACGGCTCGCCCTGAGCGGCCCGCCCGTCCTATCGTGCCGCATGCTGCACGATAAGCGCCGTCTGCTCCTCATCGCCGGACCTTGCTCCCTCGAATCCGAGGCCAACTGCCGGACCGTCGCCAAGGAGCTCAAGGCCCTGGCCGCCCGCCACCCGGAGCTGAACCTCATCTTCAAGGGCTCTTACGACAAAGCGAACCGCACCTCGCTCGGCGGCGACCGTGGCCCCGGCCTGCAGGCCGGCCTCGACCTCCTCGCGATGGTGAAGAAGGACTACGGCTTCAACGTGCTCACCGACATCCACGGCCCCGAGCAGTGCGCAGCCGTCGGCAAGGTCGTCGACGTGCTCCAGATTCCCGCGTTCATGTGCCGTCAGACGGACCTCCTCGTCGCGGCCGCCCAGACCGGCAAGGTCGTGAACGTGAAGAAGGGCCAGTTCCTTTCGCCGTTCGAGATGCGCTTCGTCGTCGACAAGCTCGAAGGCGCCCAGGCCGCCGAGATCTGGCAGACCGACCGCGGCACGACCTTCGGTTACCAGAACCTGGTCGTCGATATGCGCTCCTTCCCGATCATGGCTGGCTTCGGCCACCCGACGATCATGG
>JAUMEU010000158.1:0-1922 GCA_032120295.1 Opitutales bacterium
CGAGCCACGCGGTCGGCGGAGCCAGCCGGCAAGATCGTCTTCGACGGGGCCGCCTTATCGTCGCGCACGATGCGCCAGATGCGGCCTTGGTTGACGGGCGTCTCGAGCTTGCGCGCCTTGATGTTGGCCATCAGGTAGTGCGTCAGGAAGCCCGGGTGCTGCAGCATGCCGCGATACATGTCCACGACGTAGAGGGCGCCGTCGGGGCCGTTGGCCATCATCACCGGGCGGAAGCGCTCGTCGGTGGAAGTCAGGAACTCCGTGCCGGGATGGGCGTCCGCGGCGGTGATCACGCCGTCCTTCTCCGTGAGCTTGAGGCGCTTGATCAAATTCGAAGACGGCTCGGGGACGAACGCGTCGCCGCGATACTCGGCCGGGAAGGCGTCGCCACGGTAGACCACGGCGCCGCAGGTCGAAGTGGCGCGGGCCAACGTGCCGTCTTCGCGCAGCGTCTTCGGATCGTAGCCGCGGTTGACGCCAGGCGTCGGGTGCGAAGGGAAGACCGCCTGGTCCTTCATCACTTGGTAATTGATCGATGAAGCGGTGCGCAGGAGCGGATTGCGGGCGAAGGCCGCGGCGGGCAGGAGGTCGGCGCGGAGGAGGTCGGAGTTGTAGTTGAAGAACAGACGGCCGGCGTCGTCCTGACAGAGTCCCCACTGGCCGCGGCCGAGGCCGGGACCGCGCTGCCATGTGTCGCCCAGCGCCCGGAAGCTGACGCCGTAGCCCGCGGAGTAGATGCGGTTGTCCATCGCCCAGGTCGGCGTGTTGGCCATGTGTTCGGGCTGGCCGCCGAAGGTGCCGTAGTCGTTAGCCACGATCGTGCGGGTCTCGGCTTTGCCGTCGCCGTCGAGGTCGCGGCAGAAGAAGAGGTTCGGCGGTTCGGCGATGAGCGCGCCGCCTTTGACCGGCATCACCCCACGCGGCATGACCATATCGTCAGCAAAGGCCGTCGCGCGATCCATGCGGCCATCGCCGTCTGTGTCGGTGAGCAGAGAGACCCGGCCGATCGGTTCTTTCTCCGTGGTGCCATCGACGTCGCGCATATAACCGCGCATCTCGACCACGAACATCCGGCCTTGGTCGTCGAAACTGATCGCCACGGGCGTCTCGATCATCGGTTCGCTGGCGACGAGTTCGATGCGGAAGCCGGGCGGCAGGCGGAACGACTTCAGCGCTTCCGCCGGCGAGAGGGGCGCCGGGGCCGGGAGGTTGAATTTGAGGGTGACGTCCTTCGGGCCGGCATTGCCTTTGTTGAGGGCGTAGACGGCGGTCGCTCCGACAAGCAGAGCGAGGACGGCAAGAGGGGTCTTCATGCTGGCTTTTAAGACAGGCCAAAAGGGTGGGGGTTGCAAGGCGAACCCCCCGTTTTCCCCCTAACTGAGGCCGAGGCCGAGGGCTTACTTCTTGCCCTTAGGCGCGACGGCTATCGCGGCCGGCCAGTCGTCGGTCCGGAAAGGGGAGGCGGGCAGGCCGGCCCCGTTGGCGAGGCTGTATTCCGGCCAATCCTTCCAGGCATAGCGGACGGCGGCAGGCTGGGTGACCTCGGCGCTGCTGACGACCACGGTCTCGCCGACGGTCTTCGCCTCGGCGACCTTCCACTGCCTGTCTTCGCCGGCGATCTGGAAGCCCGTGAGGGCGCCGCCGTTCATGGACTTCAGTCCGCCGTTCGCATGCTTGAACGAGACTGTGATCGCGTTGCCGTTGATCGAGGAGCCGGCCGGGAGCGGGCCGCTGATCGCGGGCACGTTCTTACCGTAGACCGTGCCGAGGGCCCAGAAGGAGAGGCGCTTGCCCACGTCCTGCTTGTTCTTCGGGTGGATGTCCTTGGCGTCGCCGATATCGATCGTGATGGCCATGCCGGTCTTCGGGAGTGCCAGCGTCTTCATCATCGATTCGCGGACGCGGGGCCAGCCTTCGCCGGG
>JAUMEU010000159.1:0-10888 GCA_032120295.1 Opitutales bacterium
GGACGGCCTGACCTCGGCCGCGAAGGTGGCCACTCGAAGCGTCGCATCTTACACGCCCGAGACATGACCGGCCGGGCCATCGAGTCCGCGCTCCTGCGGGCCATCGCGCGCTCGCCCAAGGTGAAGATGCTGGAGCATCACCTCGCGATCGACCTGATTACGCGGGCCAAGCTGGGGCTCTGCCCAGTCGGGGCCAACGAGGACCGCGCGCTAGGCCTGCACGTGCTCAACACCGAGGCCGGCAGGGTCGAGACCCTTTCCGCGGCCACGATTGTGCTGGCGACGGGCGGCACCGGCCAGGTCTACCAATTCACGACCAACCCCGACATCGCCACCGGCGACGGCATCGCGATGGCCTACCGCGCGGGCGCCGAAGTGCGTGACATGGAGATGGTACAGTTCCATCCGACGGCGCTGAAGTCGCCGGACGGCGGACGCGCCTTGATCTCTGAAGCCGTGCGCGGCGAAGGCGCGATCCTGCGCGACCTCTCCCTGCGGGCGTTCATGAAGGATTTCCATCCGCTCGGCGACCTCGCCCCCCGTGACATCGTCGCCCGCGCGATTGATTCTGTAATGAAGAAGGATGGCGTGCCGCACGTCTTGCTCGACGCCACGCACGTCGCCAAGGGACATCTGCCCGAACGTTTCCCGCATATCTACGAGACCTGCCGGAAGGCGGGCTTCGACCTGGCCGCTGAGCCCGTGCCTGTCGTGCCCGCCGCCCATTACCTCTGCGGCGGCGTCGCCACCGACCTGCAGGGTCAGACCACCCTCGCCGGCCTCTTCGCGGTCGGCGAAGTCGCCTGCACGGGGCTGCATGGTGCCAACCGGCTGGCTTCGAATTCCCTGCTCGAAGCGGTCGTGCTGGCCCATGACGGCGCGGCGGCGGCCCACGAGGAAATCCTCCGGAGCACGCCGACCGACGGCGCCCTGCCGGCCTGGATCGACGGTTCGGCCGGCGACCCCGACGAACGCGTCGTGCTCACGCATAACTGGGACGAACTGCGCCGCACGATGTGGGATTATGTCGGTATCGTCCGTTCGACGAAGCGTCTGCAGCGCGCCCGCACCCGCATCGGGACCTTGTCCGACGAAGTCCGCGAGTACTACTGGAATTTCCGCGTCGAACCGCGTCTCCTGGAACTGCGCAACCTGATTCAAGTCGCGGAGCTCATCATCGACTGCGCCCTCCAGCGCCGCGAGAGCCGCGGCCTCCACTTCACCCTCGATTATCCGGCGAAGCTGCCCGAAGCCCGGCACACTTCGGTCCGTCGCCCGCTCGGACGCGCATGAAGATCGCCATCGTCGGAACCGGAGCCCTCGGTGGTTGGTATGCCGGCCTGCTGGCCGAAGCCGGCCATGAGGTCCATTGCCTCGCCCGCAGCGACCACGAGACGATCAATCGGGACGGGCTGACCCTCCGACACGAAGGAACGCAACGCGTCGTGCGCGTCGCCTCCGCCACGCCGGAAGCCGCCGCGATCGGGCCGTGCGACCTGGTCGTAGTGACGCTCAAGACTACCTCCAACGACGCCCTACCCCGGCTGCTTGGCCCCTTGCTCGGCCCGGCTACGCTCGTCCTGACGCTGCAGAACGGCATGGGCAACGTCGAAGCCCTTGCGAAACTCCTGCCTGCGGAGCGTATCGTGGCCGGCCTCTGTTTCGTCTGCATCAACCGAGTGGCACCGGCCGACATCGTTACGACCCTCGCCGGATATGTGCGCATGGCGGCCGCGGAGGGCCCCATCAACCCCGCCGTCGAAAGATGCGTTGAAGTCTTCGCGGCGGCCGGAGTCGACTGTCAGGCCGAAACTTCGCTGGAAGCGGTGCTGTGGAAGAAACTCTGTTGGAATATCCCTTTCAACGGGCTCGCCATCGCCGGCGGGAGCATCACGACGGACCTCATCCTCGCCGACCCCGCGCTCAACGAGCGGGCTTATCGCCTGATGAAAGAAGTCCAAGCGGCCGCCGTGGCCCGCGGACACGGCTTCGAAGACGCCCACATCAAGCGGCAGTTCGTGGTCACGGTCGGCATGGGTCCTTATCGTCCTTCCAGCCTCATCGACTTCCAAGAAGGACGGGACGTCGAGGTCGAAGGCATCTGGGGCGAGCCTTTGTGTCGCGGTCTGGCGGCGGGGGTCACGATGCCGGAGACGCAGCGACTGGTCGATGACATCAAGGCTCGTCTGGCCGCGCGCAAGTAGGCCACTCAGCGGGCGAGCGGCGCCTTGCCTAGTTCGGAAAGGTTCCGAGCCGTCTCTTCAGCCACGCGATCCTTGCTTAGGAAGCTCAGTAGGGTTCCTTGAGCCACTCGGGTCGTGAACAGCACATCCCCTCTGCGAGACTTGAGTACGAGTCGCAAGGTCACCCGAGGTCGGATATCCGCCGGTAGATCGGTTTCAGCAACCCAGGCACCCTCGAGCGTGGCATCCGCCCCGGCTTCCTCGGTAGCGTCTTGGTATCCCAGCGAGCGCAGATGACGGACGGCGGAGTCGTGGGCAGCCTCTCCGCATAGCTTCAAGTCCTCGCAGAAGCTTCCCGACGGCTCCCGAACGAAGATTCTACGGATTAACTGCGGTGGCTTGTCATGGTTTGGGACCGTGGTGCAACCGACCAGCGACACCATCAGGGCCATGAAAAGGGCGTTCCAGGACTGTCCTGTTCGGTGCATAACTTGTTTATTACCCATTCTCGCCCCGCGTCCAGCAGGGACATGATAGGACGGGTTGACCTTTGCGCCTAGCGCAGGTCCCCTCTCTCCCTCCATGGCCCGAGTCCAAGCCGTCACGTTCGACCTCGCAGGCACCCTGCTCTTTCCGCATCCGTCGGTCGGCTCGGTTTACGCCGCGTGCGCCAAAGCCCATGGCGTCGTGATCGAGGCAGGCGTCCTGGACGCGGCGTTCCCGCTGGCGTTCAAGGGCGGACCGAAGAACGCCAAGCCCGAGGCCTTCTGGCGGGAAGTCGTCCAACGGTGCTTCGGACCGGCGCTCCCTTCATCTAAGACCGAGCTGGTCTTCCAGTCCTGTTGGGAGGCCTTCGCCAAGCCCGAAGCCTGGCGACTCGCCCCGGGCACCCTGCAAGCCGTCTCGGCGATCCGCTTCCTCGGCGTCCGCGTCGGCGTGCTTTCCAACGCGGACGCGCGCATGCGCAAGGTACTCGAAGGACACGGGCTCATGAAGCATCTCGACGGCGTCTTCCTCTCCGAAGAGACCGGCTACTCGAAACCCGACGCCCGGGCGTTCGGACAGGCGGCGCGCGCCTTGGGCGGCGCGGTCTCGGGCCTGGTGCATTTCGGCGACAGCCCGACCGAGGACGGCGAAGGCGCCCGCGACGCCGGCGCGACCGGCGTGGTCGTGGGCGGAGCGCACGCGCCCGAGCGTTGCCTGCGCAACGAACGCATCTCCGAAGCCCCCTACGCCGTGCGCGCGCTGCTCACCGAAGGAAAGCTCAAGGGTAAGTTCTCGCGCACCGTGCAGAACCTGCTCGCTAACCTGCGCGGCCTGCCGGAAGACCGCGGACGTTCCAGCGACCGTCCGCTCAAGACCATCGACGATGCGGTGCAAGACGCCTTCAAGAAGCTGCGCTTAGACAAGCCCGTACCCGAGACGGCCATCGTCGCGCACTGGCTGGAACTGCTGCCGCTCAAACTGGCGAAACGTTCCGCGCCGCTGCGCGTGCTCGAAGGCGGCAAACTCGTGGTGCAGTGCGAGAATTCCGTCATCAAGTCCGAGATCCGCTTCCACGAACGCGCCATGCTGGCGAAGATCCGACTCCTGCGCGGCTGCCAAGAGGTCCGTGCGATCAGCTTCGTCAACGCCTGATCAGTTCGCCTTCGGCTCGTACGGAAGCTGGAAGACGTCCTTGAAGTCATAGACGTCCTTAAAGGCTTCGAGGTTATCTTCCTCGGAGCGACCGAACAGACCCGTTTCGATGATATTGAAGACCACGTTGCCGACATCGACGGACTTACGCAGACCCCAGTTATGGAGCAACGGATAGGACATCGGGCCGTAGGTCTCGAGCACGTGCTGACGGAAGCCTTCCAGCAGCTGCGGGCCAGAGACATGTCGGTTCACGATGCTCTTCCCCTTCTTGGGTTCGCCGTGGACGATCTTCTGGGCGTGGTCGAGGCCGAGACGCACGAGGTCATAGGCCTGCGGCTTATAGCGGACATCCTTCAGGCGGATGAGGCGGACGGCTTCGTCGAAATCCATGGTCAGGACAGCTGGGCGAGTTCGGCGAGCAGGCGGGCGTTCTGGGCTTCGGTGCCGACGGTGAGGCGGAGCCAGCCCGTCATGCCGTAACCGCGGAGCGGACGGACGATGACGCCGGCCTTCTGCAAGGTGGTGAAGGCCTCCTCGGCCTTAGGAATCTGCGCCGCCAGAAAGTTGGCCTTGCCGTCGATGAAGGCGAAGCCGAGCTGCTTGAGGCCGGCAGTGAGCTGGGCGATGCCAGCGGCATTGACTTCACGGGTGCGAAGCACGAAAGCGTCGTCGTCGAGGGCGGCCTCGGCGGCGGCCAAGGCCGGCAGGTTGACGTTGAAGGGCTGGCGGACGCGGTTGAGCAGTCCGCAGACTTCGGTCGAACCCATCAGGTAACCGACGCGGAGGCCGGCGAGGCCGTAGGCTTTGGAGAAAGTGCGTGAAAGGACGACCTTACGGCCGGACTTCATCAGCGGGCGCAGATCAGCAGACGCCTCGAGGTATTCCGTGTAGGCCTCGTCGAGACAGAAGATGACGTCATCCGGCAACGAAGCGGCGAAGGCAAGGATGTCGGCCGGTTCATCGGTGCCACCGGTGGGATTGTTGGGGCTAGCCAGGAAGACGATGCGGGTCTTAGCCGTGACCGCGGCACGCATGGCCTTAAGATCATGACGGTAGCCAGGCATCGGTACTTCCACCGGGGTGGCGCCGAAGAGCATCGTGGCGAGTTTGTAGACGATGAACGCCTGCGAGCCGAAGACGACTTCGTCGCCGGGGCGAAGGAAAGCCTGGGCGAGCAGGATCATCACCTCGTTGGAACCGTTGCCGATGACGAAGTTACCGGGCTCGAGCGCCCACTTCTTCGCGAGTTTCTCCCGCAGGAAAGTGCAGCCGCCGTCCGGGTAGAGGTGACAGTTATCCAGGGCCTTGTGGGCGGCGGCCAGGCCCAGGGGCGACGGGCCCAGAGGATTCTCGTTGGAGGCCAGCTTGATGACGGCGGACGGATCGAGCCCGAATTCCCGGGCGACGACTTCAATGGGGCGGCCGGCCTCGTAGACGGGCTGGGTCAGCACAGGGCGATTGGCGAGGTCGGCGAAGGTGGCCATACGTGGAACACTCATGAGGGAGAATCCCCTCAAGGCAAGCGTCCGCATGTCGCCTCCCCGCTTGCCAGCGAGGGGGGCGACCGGTAGACGAACGCACATGAAGATCATCGTCACAGGAGCCTCCGGATTCCTTGGCCGCGAAGTCTGCCTCGCCGCCCTGCGTCGCGGCCACGAGGTGCTGGCGCTAGGCGGCTCCCGCGCGCCCGTGGTGCCCGGCGTGGCGCAGGCCCGTGCCTTCGATCTATGTTCGGAGGCCGCGCTCGAAGCCCTCGTGCTCGAAGCGTTCCCGCACGCCGTCGTGCATTGCGCCGCCTTCCCGACGATCGAAGCCTGCCAGGCCGACCCCGCCCGCGCCCACGTGCTCAACGCCGAAGTCCCGAAGAAGCTCGCGCAGCTCTGCTTCCACCTGGGCGCGAAACTCGTCCACCTTTCCACCGACACGGTCTTCGACGGCGTCGCCGGCGGCTATCAGCATACCGACCACCCCAAGCCACTGAACCTTTACGGCGAGACCAAGGCGGCCGCCGAGGTCGAAGTCCTGCGCTACGGACGCGAGCACGCCGCCGTGTTGCGTACCTCGCCGATCATCGGCAACTCCGTGAGCGGCGACCGAGGCCTCCATGAAAGGCTCTTCGTCTCCTGGAAAGAAGGTCGGCCGGTCTCCCTTTTCACCGATGAGATCCGCCAGCCGGTCGAAGTCTCGAATCTCGCGGACGTGACGATCGAACTTTGCGAACGGAATAACCTGTCGGGCCTTTACCACTGGGCCGGCACCGAGGCCATGAGCCGCCACGAGATCGGTGTCCGCATCGCCCGTCACTTCGGCCTGGATGCCGACAGCTTGGTGCGCCCGATTACCCGGGCCGAAGTCCCGGCCGCGGCCGCTCGTCCGCGCGACCTCAGCCTCAGGCTTCATCCCCTCGTAGGCAAGCTCCGCACTCCCTCCCAGTCTTTCGAAGATCAATTGGCTCAGCTGCGTGTCCCCCGGGGAAGCGAAAACTGGTATGAACAGGCCACCGGCCGAAAGGTCGTGCGTCGTCTCGAAAAAGGCCTAGACTTCTGAGCATGGATGTCCTGCCCCGCCAAGCCGCCGACGCCATCGTAAACATGGCGGCCGACCAGATGCTCCTGGAACACTACCCTTCCCCCGAACGCATCCGCTTCCGTCCGTTCGCCTGGTCTGAGCCCAGCTATACCTTCGGCGTCTCGCAGGCTTGGGCTAAGTATCGCGCGCTCGTCCCTGCTCATTTCCCGCTGATCCGACGCTGCACCGGCGGCGGCCTCGTCTCACACCTCGATGACTGGACCTTCGCCCTCGTCATCCCGCCCGCTCATCCGCTGTTCAAAGCCGACGCCTTGGCGACCTACGCCGCAGTCCATGAGGCGCTCTTGGCGGCCTTAGTCGCCCAAGGACAACCGGTGAAGCTCTCCCCCGTCCCGGAAGGCCAGCGGGAATTCCAAGCTCCCGATGCTTGCGCGCAGCGCGCTGAGCCCAACGATCTCGTCCGCTCCGACGATGGCCGCAAGGTAGCGGGCGCCGCGCAGAAGCGCAATCGGCACGGCTTGCTCATCGAAGGCTATGTCTGGAAGCCGTTCCTGACCAGTTGCGACTGGCTCCGCTTCGAAAAGGATTTCGCCGCACACCTGGGGCGCGTCCTCCAGAGCACACCCGTCGACGTCGCGGAACCGATGTACGATCAGTTCGACCACGAAGGTACTTGGGCCAAGTTCGCCTCGAAAGAGTGGAACCAGCGGATTTAAGCGAACAGGTCTAACTCCGGACCCGCTTCCTTACCCGCCGGCTTGGCCACAGAAGCCTTCTTGGGCGCATCTGAGGGCAGCGCCTGCGCTGAGGCTGGCTTGGCCTTGGCGGGCAAGCCAGACCCCGCCTCGAGGCCGCCGAGGATCTCACGGGCACGCCGGACGACGGCGGGGGGCATGCCCGCGAGGCGGGCGACCTGGATGCCGTAGGAACGGTCCGCAGCGCCGGGCACGACCCGACGGACGAAGACGATCTCATCCTGCCACTCCTTGACCGCGACGGACCAGTTACGCAGACGCGGACGGTCCGCGGCCAGCTTGGTGAGTTCGTGGTAATGGGTGGCGAAGAGCGTGCGAGGGCCGGCGGAGCCTTCGCCGTGGAGATGTTCGGCGACGGCCCAGGCGATGCTGATGCCGTCATAAGTGCTCGTGCCACGGCCGATCTCATCGAGAACGACGAGCGAACGGGGGGTCGCGTTGTTCAGGATGTTGGCGGTCTCGTTCATCTCGACCATGAAAGTCGAGTTGCCGCGCGAGAGTTCATCGGACGCGCCGACGCGGCAGAAGATACGATCCACGAGGCCGATGCGGGCCTGGGTGGCCGGCACCCAGCAACCGAGATGCGCCAGCAAGGCGATGAGCGCGACCTGACGGATATACGTCGACTTGCCCGCCATGTTCGGGCCGGTCAGCAAGGCGATCTGCTCGCCGGAACCGGCGAGGCGGGTGTCGTTCGGCACGAAGGAGCCGGCGCCGGGACGAGCCTGCAGCATGCGTTCGACGACGGGATGACGCCCCTGCTCTACTTCGAGGACGTCAGAATCATCGACGACCGGCTGGCACCAGTTGGCTTCGCGAGCGAGGTCGGCCCAGCCGCGCAGGACATCCGCTTCGGCCACGATGAGAGCGGTGGCCAGCAGCGCCTCGGTGCGGGCGATGACTTCCGCCAACAAGGCTTGGAAAAGTTCGGTCTCGCGGGCGAGCGCCTGCTCGTCGGCGCGGAGCACCTCGCGCTCCTTGGCGCGGAGTTCCTCGGTGGTGAAACGCTCGGCGTTCACCATGGTCTGCTTACGGATATAATCCGCCGGGACGGCGGCCAGGTTGGCCTTGGTGATCTCGATGGCATAACCGAAGGCGCCATTGTAACGGACCTTCAGCGATTTGATGCCCGTGCGGTTCTGCTCGTTGCGCTCAAAATCTGCGATCCAGCACTTGCTGTCTGAAGCGAGCGAGCGAAGGCGGTCGAGTTCCGCGTCGTAACCGGCGCGCAAGGCTCCCCCTTCGGTCAGGTCGACCGGGAGTTCGTCGCCGAGGGCGGTTTCCAGGCGAGTCAGCAGCGCCGGCTCGGTCTCGATGCGTGCGGCTAGCGCCGCGAGCGTGCCTCCGGGCAAGGCCAGCAGCTCTTCGCGCAAAGGAGGCAGCGAACGCAACGTGTCGCGGATGCCGCCCAGTTCGCGGGGATTGCGCAGACGATTCTGGAGTCGGGCGAGGATGCGGGCGAGGTCGCGGACGCCGCGCAAGGCTTCGGCGACGCGGGAAGCCGCACCGGGATGACGGACGAATTCACCGACGGCAGCCTGACGACGGCTGATGAGCCCGAGGTCGGTGGACGGTTCGGCAAGCCACAAGGCCAACAGACGCGCCCCCGCAGGCGTCTCCGTCCGGTCGATGGTCTCCAGCAGCGAACCTTCGCGGGCGCCACCCGAAGCCGCGAACAGCTCCAGGTTGCGCGATGAGGCGGCATCCAGGAGGACCGAGTCACCGAGTTTGGTCTCGATCAGGCGAAAAAGGTTCTTCGGACGGTCGCAAAGCGAGTCAGTGACGTAGCCGAGCACCGCGCCCGCCGCACCGAGCGCCGGATGTTCATCGGTCAGACCGAAGCCGGCCAGACCATGGACGGAGAGCGTCTGCGCGACGAGGCGGGCGCCGGCGGCACCGTCGAAGTTCCAGCCCGGCAGGCGGGATATCGCCCTGCCCTGCAGGAAGACTTCCAAGGCTTCGCGATCGGCCGCGGACGGCTCGAGGCCTTCGGGCAGGATGATCTCGCGGGGCGAGACCGAATGCAGCAGCGGAAGCAGACGCGACGGGCTGGTGTCTGAAGCCAGCCGGAAATCAGCCGTGGAGACGTCGAGCCAGGCGGCGTGCCAGCCTTGCTTGTCCCAACAGAGCGCGGCCAGGTAGTTGCCTCGACGCGAGTCGAGCTGAGAATCCTCCAGCGCCGTGCCGGGAGTCAGGATGCGGGTGAGTCCGCGTCGGACGAGCTTACCGGCGACGGGAGCTTCGAGCTGATCGCAGATCGCGACCTTCCAGCCGGCGGCCAACAAACGATTCACGTAAGCCGGGGCGGCGTGGTGCGGAAGGCCGGCCATCGGCGTCTCGTGGCGCTTCGTGAGCGTAAGGCCGAGCACCTTGGCGGCGACCTCGGCGTCGTGGCCGAAGACCTCGTAGAAGTCGCCGAGTCGGAAAAGCAGGATCGTGCCTTCCGCGAGTTTCTCGCGGAAGGCACGGTATTGCCGCTGCATCGGGGTTTCCTTCTCCACGGAAAGGAGCGAAAGCCCCGGAAGGGTCTCCGCAAGTGCGGACTACCGGCCCCGGCCGGGACAAGCCGGGAAGTTGCTCACATCAGCTGGGCGGCGAGTTCGGACAAGGCGCTCCGGACCCCGCTGAGGAGGCGGACATTCGCCGTGATGGCGTGGCCCTTCATGCGCTCGTGGGTATGGATGAGTCCGTTGGACTTACCGTCGAGATAAGGCGTGTCGACCTGGTCGAGGTCACCGATGAGGACGACCTTGGAGCCTTCCCCGATGCGGGTGATGACCGTCTTCGCCTCGTGCGGGGTCATGTTCTGGGCTTCGTCCACGATCATGAAGGCGTGGCCGATCGACCGACCGCGGATGAAGGTCATCGCCTCGATCTCGATGAGGCCGGAGTCGATGAGCCACTGGTAAGGCTTGCGCGGCTGATTGATCGCCTGGAACTGGGAGCCGAAGATCGGCTGGGGCGTCTTCATCGCCTGAGCCTTTTTCTGGCGGCGTTGCGTGTCGGTGGCGACGGCTTCCTTCGCGGTCGGGGTCGCGGCGGCGTTGCCGTTCTTCGAGAACAGCACCTCGAGGTTGTCGAAGTACGGCTGGATGTAAGGCGACAGCTTCTCCTCCTTGGAGCCAGGCAAGGCGCCGATGTCCTTGCCGATCTGCACGACCGGACGGGAGACGTAGAGCTTCTTATAAGGGGAGAAGTCGCTGAGCACCTGGGACAGCGCGGCGGCGATGGACAAGAAGGTCTTGCCGGTGCCGGCGCGACCGAAGCAGGTGACCAGGCGGATTTCCGGATTCAACAAGGCGTCCAGGAAGATCCACTGCTCGAAGTTCTTCGGGATGACGCGCATGCCGCGGGGCATCTGCAGGCCCTTGCGGGCGCCGCTGTCAGAAGACATGAATTCGCGGTAAAGACCTAGCGGGACGAAGGCGCCGTCGCCGAGGTGGCGGGCGGGCTCGCTCCAGGAGTCCGAAGTGAACATCACGTACTCGTTGATGAGCAGCGGCGGCTCTTCCTTCACCTTTACCTGCACCTGACCAAGTTCGCGGAAATCGCGCATCGCGGCGGCGGTGACCTTGATCGTGCGGTAGTCGCCGACGTCGCTGGTCTCGACGCGGTCGTTGCGGTAATCCTGGACCTCGAGGCCGAGGGCCTGTGCCTTCAAGGCCATGCAGGCGTCCTTGGTGACGAGGATGACCGCTCCCTTGGAGGTGTCGCGCAGATAGATCGCGGAGGCGATGATGCGGTGGTCGGGGGCGTCGACCTGCATGAAGACCGCGCGCA
>JAUMEU010000160.1:0-9804 GCA_032120295.1 Opitutales bacterium
GCGACGCACCCGAAGATCAGGCCTTGGCGACGCTCGGCGTTCATGGACGTGCCACGCCGGAGGCGGGTCGGAAAAGTTCGCGGAGAAAAGGCCCGGGCGGCAAAGCGGCGATGACGGCGAGGTTGTCGAGCAAGGTGGCTTGGTCGCTCATGAAACGGGCGAGCCTCGCCGGTGCGACCCGACGGAACATAGCGAGGAATAAGGTCGGCGCCAATTCCGGCCGGCGCCGGAGCACCTGCAGGAAGAGCGCGTCCATCTGGCGCAGGATCCACCCGTCCGCCGCGTGCGGTCGCGGACCATGCCCAGTAGCCAGACTCTGCGCGCACCTCTCCGCCCAACGTTGGATACGCTGGAACGCATAGCCGCTGCTCGCCCGCGCGCCGCCGGCCAGCAGACCTGCCCGGACATAGGTCGCGTCCGCCGAGGGCTTCGGCGGCGGCAGTCCCATCGGCAAGATACCATGCTCCTCGCGCCGGAGCTGGTAACGACGTCCTTCGAGCCGCCGATCGATGAAACGATTCAGCTCGGCCCGGAATGCATCCGGTCCGATCGGCGCCAGCGCGAAGACGGTGACTTCCAGCAAAGCCCGCGTCGGCGACAACGGGAGCAGGTAATGGAAAAGAATCTGCCCGGCCTCACCCTCCGTGAAGTGCATGATCTCGGCGACGGTCGGATCGAAGACCGGCCCGGCGGCTTCGATCTCCTGTCCGAGGAAAGACTGCCACAGCACCGCGGCCCCCTCGGCCGGCGGCGCCGACGGACGAGTGTCGACGATCCAGCGCGCCCGCTGGAGTCCGGCCGAGGTCTCGACCTCCCAGAGCCCGTCGACCTTACGTGGAGCGCCCAGGCCGGCGACCCCCATGGCCAGCCGCACCTGCTCCGAACGGGCGATACATTCGCGGCTGTCCTGATAGAATCCGCCCGACGGCAGGAGCGCGTAAGGAAATTCCGGACAATCCACGAGCACGCGTTCCGTGGAGGAAGCGAGCGATACTTTTGCCCAACGGCGACGGACGAGGTGCGTCAGCTGGGCCGTAGGCTGCATCCAGAAACACCAGGTGCGGTCATCGGCGTAATCGACCCGGCTCTCCAGTACCAGCGTGCGCGGTGCGGTCGTGCCCTGCTCGGCCAGCCGCCGCGCGAGGCTGAGGCCGGCAGCGCCCCCGCCCAGGATGAGCAGGTCATTCTCCATGGCGGGCGGTGATGCCGGGCAGGCCGACGAGGGCCCGATGCAATGGGCCGTGATGTGACGTAGGACGCGACCAGAACGCGCCACGCAGCGGCTGCGTCGTCAGGGCGGCGAGGGTGATGGCGGCTTTTCGCCAGTCCGGCACGAAAGCCCGCCCTTCCCAATAAGCGTGCTCACGCGCGGCCAGACGATGGCCGATCGCGCGATAGACGCGGCCCGCGACGAGGATACCGGCGCGCGCCCGGACGGGCAGGAACGGCAAGCCAGCTTCGCCGCTGGCGTAATAAGTTTCCGCGAGGGCGAGGAGCCGAGCCACCGCGGCGCGGAGCATCGGCTGCAAAGCGGGAGATGGCACGACGAGGTCGGCCGGCGAGAGATCGCCCACCAGGCTGACCGGGAGATAGCGACGGCCCATGCGCGCGTCGTCCGCGACATCGCGGCAGAGATTGGTCAGCTGCATGGCGATGCCGAGATCGACGGCGTGCGCCGCCGCGGCAGGTTCACGCGCGTCAAGGACCCGGCACATCATGAGGCCGACTGTGCCCGCCGCCCGGTAGCAATATCGCAGGAGTTCGGCTTCGTCCGCCACGCGGACGGTCTCGGCGTCGGACGCCATGCCCGCGATGAGCTCGCGCGCGATCTCCGGCTCGATCCCACATTCATGCATGAGCGCGAGCCCATCCTGTAAGATTAGGTCGTCCGACCGACCGGCGGCGAGATCGCGATCCGCCGCGGCCAGCGCCTGCCGGGCCTCCTCGGGTGAAGCCGCTTCGTCGACTAAGTCATCGAGCCGACGGCAAAAAGCATAGAGCCGCGTCGCCCGGGCGGCGTGCGTCACTCCGAGGAGGCGGCGGGCCCAATGGAAGCTGCGCCCTTGGCGAGCCAAGGTCGCTTCGGCCGCGGCGGAAGGGATATGCGCGGCGGCGGGGTTCACGAGGCGACCGGGATGAGGGCGTCGATGACCTTGGCAGAACAGAGCACGCCCGGGACGCCGGCGCCGGGATGCGTGCCCGCTCCCACGAGATAGAGGTTCCGCACGGACTCGGACTTGTTGTGGAAGCGGAACCATGCGGACTGACGGAAGATGGGCGCCACGGAGAAGCCCGCTCCGTGGACGCTCCGGTATTCATCCCGGAAATCCTCCGGGGTCTTGTAGAAGTCGGCCGTGATCGCCGCCTTCAGCCCGGGCAGCATCGTGCGCTCCAAGGCGTCGACGATGCGGTCGCGCAGACGCGGACCTTCGGTGGCCCAATCGATGCCGGCCTGCAGGTTCGGCACAGGGCAGAGGACGTAGAAACTGTCCTGACCTGCCGGGGCGAAGCTCGGATCCGTGGCGGTCGGCCGGTGGACATAGAGCGAGAAGTCCTCGGCGAGCTTCTGACGGTGGAAGATGTCCTCGAGCAGCTCCCGGTAACGCTCGCCCATCCAGATGGTGTGGTGGGCGACGTCGGGATACGTCCGCGTGGTGCCGAAATACATCACGAACAGCCCCATCGAATAATGGGCCTGCGACAACTTCACGCGCGTGGCGAGCGCCTGCTCGGCCCGCGGGACGAGGTCCCGGTAGAGATGGGCCGCATCGGCGTCCGAGACCACGATGTCGGCTTCCAAGACGGTGCCATCGGCCAGTTCGACCCCGCGGGCGACGCCCTGCTCGATGCAGATCCGCTCGACGGTCGCTCCCAAGCGGACTTCCACACCCTGCCGTTGCATCAGGTCTCCGAGCGCCCGGGTCACGGCACCGGTACCACCCATGGCGAAGTGCACGCCATGGGCGCGCTCCAGGAAATGGATAAGCCCGTAGATGCTGGTGGTGTCGAACGGGTTGCCGCCCACGAGCAGGGGCTGGATGGAGAACGCCCGGCGGAGCTTATCGCTCACGAGATGGCGCGAGACCATCTGCCAGACGGTCTCGTAGTTGCGTAGGCCGAGCAGGTGTGGCACCTGTCGCAACATCGTCCCGAGGCGATGGAAGGGCTGGGCCGAGAGCTGGGTGAAGCCGATGTCGTAGATGCGGCGGCTGTGCTCGAGCAAAGCGAGATAACCGGCGCGGTCGCGCGGCTCGATGCGCTCGATCTCGGCGAGCGTGGCTTCCAGGGTACCGCCGTAGTCGAAGGTGTCGCCGTCGGCGAATTGGAATCGATACCACGGCGTCAGCGGGACGAGCTTCACATGATCGGCAAAACGTTCGCCGAAGAGCGCGAACAGCTCTTCGAACAGGAAGGGAGCCGTGATGACGGTGGGGCCGGCGTCGTGACGGAAGCCCTCGCGCTCATAGACCTGGGCGCGTCCGCCCAGCGCCGCGCAGCGGTCGACAAGCGTCACGGCGTAGCCTTTGGCGCGCAGCCGCAAGGCGGCGGCGATGCCGCCGAATCCCGCGCCGATGACGATGGCTTTCACGCCTCCGACTTAAACGGACTTCAGACGCTTAACGAGCGCGAAGGCGAAATCAGTCAGCAACGCCCCCGCCTTGTTCGGCAAGGCGTCGGCATGTTCGACGGCCGCTTCGAGATGCCCGCGCGCGAGCTGGCGGGCCTGGTCGGCGGCGAGTTCAGGCGGGCGACCCGCCGCGAGGAGCAGGACGATGTTAAGGCTATGCTGGGCGGCGTCGCCCTGCACGTCCTCGAGGTCATCGACCATCTGGTAACCGATACCGAAGGCATGGGCGGCGGCGCGGATGCGCGGCAGCCACTGTTCCTGACGCGCGGCCAGGAAAGCGAGTTCGAGCGGAAGGCTCAGCAGGACGCCGGACTTCCCGACGACGATTTCTTCGTACCGCGCCACTTCGGCGAGGGCGCAGTCCTTGGTGGCCAGCTCCGAGCATTGGCCTTGGATCACTTGGGCCGTGCGAGCGTGGACGCAGCGCAGCAGGGCCGGCAGAGGAGCGGGGTCAGGGAGGTCGGCCAGGGCGCCATAGGCGGCCGAAAGCAGGAGGTCGCCAGTGCAGAGGGCGACGTCCGGACCGAAAGCAGCGCACACGGTCGGGAGACCGCGGCGTAATTTCTCCTTATCCTGGAGGTCATCGTGGACCAACGAGGCGTTGTGGAGGAGTTCGACGCAGGCGGCGAGGCGGACCGCTTGGTCGCCGACGACACCGAGGGCCTCGCAGGCATGCAAGGCCAGCCGGGCGCGCACTCTCTGGCCGCCGGCTTCGAGGTGATAGCGGGCGGCGCGCAACGTGGCGGGCTCGCCGGCGGACACGCCGGTCCCCGCCGCCACCCGGACAAGCCCGACCATCAGCCGTTCGACCGCGGCGAGGGCGGTATCGGTAGTGGTGCTCATGGGGTGGTGGCGGGAGGCCGGAGGGTGACCGTCTGGAAAGGGTCTGGGCCGAGAGGCCCAGAAGGTGTGGATACGAAAATCGGACAATGAAGCGTGTAGCCCCATTGTCCGATTCGTGAGGGGTCCTTAGTTCTTGTCGGACTCGCTGACAGCGGCGGCCCAGATGATGACGCCGAAGCCGATCTTGTTGACCACGTCCGCGAGGTTGTAGACCACGTTGAGCATGACCGCGGAGTCCTCGGGCTTACCACCGGTGAGGTAACCGAGGAAGTAGCCGATCGGGTAGATGGCCCAACCGAAGACGACGATGGTGCGCATCAGCTTGAAGGCGGACTGGACGGCAGGCGGAGCGGACTCGGCGCTGGTCTTGCTGGCTTCACCGGCGTAGATCTCGTAGATGATGTAGAACCAACCGGCCATGCTGACGATGAAGGCCGGCCAGGCGGCGACGGTGCCGGCTTCGCCGAGGTAACCGGCGACGAGCATCACCAGGGTGCCGATCATGAGGCGCCAGAACACGCCGCCCGAGACCTTGGTGACCGCGGAGAGGATGAGGTAGAACTCGACCATCAGGAGAGGCACGGTGATGAGCCAGTCGATGTAACGGAAGACGGTCGGGGTGCTGCCGGTAGCCACCCAGACGTCGCGCATGTAGAAGTAGTGGGTCGCGGCCACGAGGGTCACGAGGCCGGAGACGGTCAGCGAGGTCTTCCACTTCGCCTTGACGCGCTGCGTCTCGAGGAAGAAGAAGGCCGTCGCGGCGACCAACGCCATCGAGATGACCCAGAAGGTGACGCCGACGAGGTCATCGGCCTTCAGGTTGGCGGAGCCGGTGGCGGCCATCGCGGAGGTAGGGGTGAGAAGGCTAAGGGCCAGCAGAGCGCCAACTTTAGCCACGGCGGATTTTAGGTATGTAATCATGTGTGGGGTACGCTTGAAATACTTATGAAGAAAAACCCCTATGACAAACCGCTAATCGATATTTTCCGCCACTTTGCGTCCCCGTAAATAAATTGTTAATACTTTGGGTTCCAATGGTGCTACATTTCTACCGCCCCCAGCCGCTAACACCTAGCATGGGTAGGGTCGGGACCGCGTCACGACATAGCTGTATCGAGGTAGGGACAGCACCACGTGCTGTCCTAATTGCCTCTATATCTCGGGCAGGGCCAAACATCCCTACTTGGCCGCGCGGCCGACCAAGGGTGGTCGGCCCTACCTGAACCCTTTCGCCGCAGGGCGAAGCATGGTAGGGGCACGATCTATCGTGCACTCCGCAAGAGGAGGGCGCGCGGGCCGTACGCCCCTACCTTCTATCTCTGCGGGACGCGGCGAAGCTTGGAGACGTCGTGACCGGAGTCGACGAGCATGCTGACGAGTTCCTGATAGCGCTTTTCGGGCAGGGTCTTCGAGCGGGCCATGATCCAGGCGTACCCACGGTCCGGCACACCGATGATCGTGGTCTCGTAGGTATCGTCGAGGTAGACGATCAGATAGGCGGACTTGAACGGCCAGAGAAACTGCATGCGCCATTCGGCCTTGGTCTCCTGGTTATAGACGAACCCCTTCGGATGATAGGTCTTCTTCGGGCCGACGAAGCTTCCGTTGTTGAAGGTATAGGTCGTCGGGATCGTGCCGTCCTCGGCCAGGCGATAGCTCTCCACGCCATTGTAGGCTTCGTCCTCGATAAACGCCGGGATGTGGGCGATCACGTACCAATCGCCCATGAAGCGCTCGAGTTGGATCGGGCGGTCGATGGCGCGCAGCGGCTCGCGCTCCGGCCCTGACTGGCAGCCCACCATCAACACCCCGCCCAGCAGCGTAAGGGCCAAAAGAACGAGCATGGCGGTTTTCATCTCATCAGCCTAGGCCCTCCCCCTTGCTTCGCAAGTATCCGCACAAGAGGGTCTGACCCTATGATGGGCGTGGTGGCCTATGGTCGGCTGCGACCAGCCGCAACGGATTGATCCAGGCGCGCTTTCATTGCCTTGGCGATGTCAGGCCTCTTGGCATAAAGGTTAGTCTTCTCTCCGGGATCTTCCACCAGATCGTAGAGCTGCGCCGGAGCCCCTGGCTCCGCCTCGGGCAGAGCGTAACTCTTCACGTCCCCTCGTTCGTAGTTATTGCCGCCCGATCCAGTGTGATCGATGTATTTCCATCTCCCCTCACGGAGAGAGAGTGTGCGAGCGCCACCGAAGGCCTGGGTAATCAGGTAAGGCCGAATCGGGCCCGTCGCCTCGCCGGCGAGTACCGGCAGAAGACTGAAGCTGTCCTCGGCGGAGTCCTTCGGTAATTCTGCGCCGGTGATAGCGGCCATGGTAGCCATGACATCGGTGAGCGAGGCCAGCTGGTCGGAGACGGTGCCGGGCTTGACGCGTCCGGGCCAACGCACGATGAGCGGCACGCGGTGCCCGCCTTCCCAGGCGTCGCGCTTGACGCCGCGCCACGGCCGCGCCGCGTCATGCCCGTGATCAGCGCGCATGCGGATGGCCGCCGTGGTCTCCGGACCGTTGTCGCTGCTGAGTAGGACCAAGGTATTATCCGCGAGACTGTTCTGCTCCAACGACCGCATGAGCTCGCCGACCACATAATCGAATTCGGCGAGGAAGTCGCCATGCGGACCCGCGCCGGACTTACCCTGGAAATCCTTCCCCGCGAAAGAAGGCAGGTGCACGGCCTGCGTGGCGTGGTAAAGGAAGAACGGCTTGCGCGCCGGACTGCGCGCCTGCTGGGCGAGGAATTCTCGGCTCTTCTCCAGTAGCTGGAGGTCTAATTCCTGCATATCGAATCCCGGAGCGATGAATCCGCCGCGGCAGTCGTTGGCGTAGGGATGCCGAGGTAGCGAATCCCGCCGGAGGGGACCCGTCGGCGGCACGGGAATGCGATCGCCGTCGATAAAGGCGTAGATCCAATCGGTCGTCGGACAGCAGGCCGTACCGAAGAAGCGATCGAAACCGTGGTCGAGCGGTCCGCCCTCGATCCGCCGAGAGTAGTCGATGCGGCTCACGTCCTCCAGCCGCCCGCGATGAATCGGCAAACCGGCCAGGTCGCGGAACGTCAGCCCGATATGCCACTTCCCCACGGCGGCGGTAGCGTAACCCTTCTGTCGGAGCATGCCCGGTAACGTCAGCCGACCCGGTGCGATCAACGAAGGACCACCGGCCCCTTGGAAAATCGTGCCGCCGTTCGGGACGCGGAAGGCCATCTGGCCCGTCATCAGCGCATAGCGGGAGGGCGTGCAGACCGTGGCCGGACTATGGGCGTCGGTGAAGCGCAGGCCCGTGGCAGCGAGGCGATCGATGTTTGGCGTCGGCACCTTCGACTCCGAATTATAGCAGCGCACGTCGCCATAGCCGAGGTCGTCAGCGAGGATGAGAAGTATGTTGGGTTGGCCGCCCGCCGCGGCGCAGAGCGCGCCTGCCCACAGGCAAAGGGCGACCAAGGGGCGGACAGGGGCGGTCATGCGATGACAAGATAGCCGACCGCAGGCGCAAAGGGCAAGGGCTGTAGCAACCTCCACACCCGCTGAATTTTTAGGTAGGGACGCGTCGGCGTACGCGTCCGCTGTCTCGAGGTAGGGACAGCACCACGTGCTGTCCTAGCTACCTCTCTGCCGCTCCCAACCGCCAACCGCTTACCGCCACCACCTGTCACGGGTAGGGACGCGTCGGCGTAAGCGTCCGCTGTCTCGAGGCTAGGACAGCTCCACGTGTTGTCCTAGCACCCTTGCGGACGCGACACCGTCGCGTCCCTACCTCAAGACACGGCTGACCGGGGCGGTCAGCCCTACCTGGACCTTTTACCTTTGGCAGAACACCTTCCTGGCTTACGTTCCACCGCATGCCCCTCAGCCGTCGCGAGACCCTCTGCCTCCTGTTCGCCGGGGTGGCCTTGGCGCCGCTCGCGAGCCTGGCCGCGGATCGGCCCGCCAAGCGTTCGCCGAAAAAAGGCTGGGCGGGTAACCGTCCGGAATCCGCGGCGCAGTTCGGCTGCACGTGGTGGTATACTTGGACCTGCCAAGGAGCCAGCAGCCCGGGCTACGAGTTCGTCCCGATGGTGAAAGGCCATCGTCGGCCCGTGCCTAACACCGAGCTCGCGCTGATGAAAGATCCGACGGCCAAGCATCTCCTTGGCTTGAACGAACCCGAGCGCGACACGCAGGGCAACCTCACCGTCGAAGAAGCGATCGCGGCCTGGCCAGCGATGGCGGCCTTCGCGAAGGAAAAGAAACTCCGGCTCGGCTCGCCCGGCGTCTCGTCCGACGGCTTAGGCGACGCGTGGATGCGTGCGTTTATGGAGCAGGCGCAGCGCAAGAAGCTGCCGGTCGACTTCGTTACCGCGCATTGGTATCGCAGCGCCGACCCCGGCGCGTTCGAAGCCTGGCTCAAGGAACTCTACGCCACGTATCGCCGGCCCGTCTGGATCACCGAGTTCAACGCCATGTTCACCAAGGCCGACGACAACGGCCACGCGCAATTCCTCCGCGGGGCGCTCAAGGCCATGGAGCGGAACCGGTTCGTCGAGCGTTACGCCTATTTCAATCCCGGCGACGGTAAGGCCGCCCTTCTGAAGGACGGCTCACTCACCAAACTCGGCGAGATCTACCGCGACGCCGGAGGCTGAGGCCCCAATGCCTCGAGGTAGGGGCAGCACCGCGTGCTGCCCTAGTTGTATCTCTTCTTCCGTTCTTACCAATCGCCATCACCTGGCACGGGTAGGGTCGGGACCGCGTCACGACATAGCTGCCTCGAGGTAGGGACGCGTCGGCGACGCGTCCGCCCTATCACCTTTTCGGTCGCGACGCCGTCGCGCCCCTACCTTCCACCAGACATAGTGACCTCTGCTCAGGACTTCTCACGACTTCATCTCAGGAGGCCGCTCGCCACTTGCCGGCCGGCTAAGCGGCGCGAGAAATCTTCGCCTCCCATGTGGCGATTCCTGGTCACCTCTCATTTCGAAAGGGCGAAGCGCCGCTACGACAAGAAGCGGCCGGACGAACTCGCTGCCGTGTTGCGCAACCTAGATCGCCTGCGCGAGCTGCTCGACGGCTTACCGCACTGCCGGGCGGCCCAAGCCGGCTATCTGCATCATGAGCCGGCGGGACTCTGGGCCATCGACCAGAAAGGACCGAGCCGCACCAAGCTCCAAGAGACCCGGCTGTATGTCTTTCCGGTGGACGAAACTCGGGCCTTGCACATTATAACTCTAGGGAATAAAAATTCCCAGGCCGCCGATCTTCAGGTCGCCCTCGAATACGTCCGCACCCTCGAAGCTCCCCTCCAGCCATGACCCCTTCACGTCGCCGCCTGCCCGCCAAGCCGGCTCCCCGGACC
>JAUMEU010000161.1:0-1958 GCA_032120295.1 Opitutales bacterium
GGCGTGGCGAGCGCGGCGTCCATCTTCGCGAGGTAGCCCGGCGTGACGTGGAAGCCGGGCAGGGCGTAACCGAGTTTCTCCGCGGGGAGGTCGCTGACCATGCGGTGGAAGTGGCCCAGCACGATGCCCGCTTCGTGGGCGTGCTCCGGGTTGCGCACCTTCTCGAAGGCCTGCGCGCTGGCGATCTGGGAGATCGCGCGCCAGAGGTCGCCGTCGGCGTCCGTCACCCAGTCCTCGCCCGACTTCGTCTGGATGATCTTAGGAAGCTGCCAGATGCGGTCCGCGCCGTCGGCCTCGGCCTCGAGCTTAGCGTGGCAGTGGTCGGTGAGCACGCGCATGTTCTGCATGATCACTTCCGGCTGCGGGAAGACCGCCTTACGGATGCGCTGCACGATGAAGCGTTGTTCCGAGAAGGTCGTCCGGAAGATCGCGAGGTAGGTGTCGTTGACGTTACCGGAGCCGTAGGGCTCGACGGTCACGAGTCGTCCTTGGACGTCGAACTGGCGGGCGATCAGGGCGGCTCGCATGGGGCTGGAGCCACCTTTGCCTTATTTTTCCCGGCTGGCGAGGGCATTTCCCCTCTCGCCAAGGCTTGATTTCCGCCTCGGGCCGCCCATGTTCTTCCTTCCTCTGCGACGCCACCTTAGCTCAGCTGGTAGAGCATCTCATTCGTAATGAGAATGTCGCCGGTTCAAATCCGGCAGGTGGCTCCAGCGCAGGGGGCTTTTTCGTCCGACCGTTTGCCCGTCCGGACTTTTCCTCCACCCTCCACGTCATGAGCCGAGCCGATCATCCGCCCCGCAGCCGGGATCTCTCCCGCCGCTACGACCGGAACTTCCGCGCCGACGACGCCTACCGGGCGACGTTGCCGGACATGCAGAACAAGGACGCCTCCCTGATCCAGGGCGCCAATGTCCCGATCCAGCACGTCGGCATCTCGGGTTTCCATCTGCCGATGCTCGTCGCCACCCGCGACGGCAAGCCGCTCCCGCTCGAGTGCACGATCACCGGCTCGGTGTCCCTCGCGGCCGATCGCAAGGGCATCAACATGTCCCGCATCATGCGGACGTTCTACGAGTTCAAGGACCGCGTGCTCTCGCACGAGCTCCTCGAAGAAGTCCTCATCCGCTACAAGAAGGACCTCGACTGCAGCCGCGCCCGCATCCTCGTCGAATTCCGCTACCCGATCCTGCAGAAGTCGCTCCGCTCCGGCCTCGAAGGCTGGCAGTATTACCGCGCCGTCCTCGAAGGCACCATCGACGACCTCGATCGCCTGCGCCGCTACGTCCATTTCGACTTCGTCTACTCTTCCGCCTGCCCGTGCTCGGCCGAGCTGACCGAGCACGCCCGCGAAGAGCGTAGCGCCTACGGCATCCCGCACTCGCAGCGTTCCAAGGCCCGCGTCGTCGCCGAGGTCTCCCCGGGCCGCGCCCTGTTCGTCGAGGACATGAAGGACCTCTGCCTCAAGGGCCTCCAGACGGAGACCCAGGTGATGGTCAAACGCGAGGACGAGCAGGCTTTCGCCGAACTCAACGGCGCCTATTCCAAGTTCGTCGAAGACGCCGCGCGCGTCGTCTACGAGCAGTTTGACGGTGACGCCCGCGTCCGCGACTTCGTCATCGCCTGCTCCCATCTGGAGTCCCTGCATTCCCATGACGCCGTCTCGGTGATCAATAAGGGCATGCCGGGCGGCCTTTCGGCCGATTTCAGCAATTTCAGAGACCTGATCTGCTAGTCGGCTGACGGCTTGCCTGCTCGGGGTGGCCGTCTTACGGTCACTTTCACGAGGGGGTAGCTCAGTTGGATCAGAGCAGCAGCCTTCTAAGCTGCGGGTCGCGGGTTCGAGTCCCGCCCTCCTCACCACTTTCTCCGCCGACATGAGCGCCTCGCCCTACCACCTCGCCGAGCGAGGGGTCAGCGTCGGGGTCTTGTCCGGCTCCGAAGTCGAAGCCGGCCTT
>JAUMEU010000162.1:0-3432 GCA_032120295.1 Opitutales bacterium
GCCACGTCCGGCTACGGCGGTGGAGGTCCTCGGTGTAGCGCGTGGATTCCTGCTCCCAGCCGGCGATGAGCGTGCCGACCTCCGCAGTCATGGCCGGGTCGCGCACGATCACGCCGACTTCGTAGTTCAGGAATAGCGAGCGCATGTCGAGGTTGGCCGAACCGACCACGAGATGTTCGCCGTCGACCACCACGAGCTTGGCATGCAGGACGTCGGGCTTGAAGAACAGGATCTCGGCGCCGGCTTCCTTCAGCCTGCGCAGGTACCAGCGGCGGGCGAAATCAAGGAGGCGGTGGTCGGAGCGCCGCGGGACCATGATCTTCACGTGGCGCCCGGCGCGCGCCGCGGTCGCCAGCAACGTGAACAAGGTCTGGTCCGGGATGAAGTAGGGCGTGACGACCGTGATCGACTCCCGGCACTCGGAGAAAAGCTTCACGTAGGCCTCCCAGAGCGGGTCTTCGTCGCAGTCGGGTCCCGAGGCGATGACCTCGACGCGCGCCTGACCGACGTGTGGCGAGCGTTCGCGCAGCGCGGCCGCGAACTTCATCGGATTCTCGTCGGTGGCCTGGCACCAGTCCGCGATGAAGACGCTTTCAAGGGCCGCGGCGGTAGGGCCTTCGATGAGGAACGAGCAGTCGCGGAAGCGGCGGTTGGAGGGCGTCTCGCCCATGTAGCGCAGTCCGAGGTTCTGGCCGCCGATGATGGCCGCCCGGCCGTCGAACACGGCGATCTTGCGGTGGTTACGCCAGTTGGCCGAGCCCTTGCCGCGCATGGGCAGCACGGGGTTGAAGCGGGCGACCTCTCCGCCGGCGCGGAGGAGCGGCCGGCAGAGGCGCAGGGGGATGCCGAAGCTGCCGATGGCGTCCACGAGCAGCCTCACCTCCACGCCCGCCCGTGCGCGCTCGGCGAGCAGCCTGACCAGTTCGCGGCCGACCGCGTCGTCGCTCAGGATATAAGTCGCGATGCTGATGCGGCGGCGCGCCCCGCGGATCTGCGCGCGCAGGGCTTCGAGCGTGTCGCGGCCATGGCGGTCGCCGAGCAGGCGGCAACGGTTGCCTCCGAAGTCGGGCGTGTCGCACAGGCGCCAGGCCACGCGGTTGACCTCCTTCTTGGCGGCGGCGAGCGCGACGTGTTTGCGCCCGCCGAAGACGAAGAGCAGCAGCGCCGTGGGCACGGGGAAGAACCAGGCGAGCGGCCCCCAGAGCAGCAGGTAGGCCGGTGAGATGCGGGCGCGCAGGACGCGCAGCAGCACGTAGACCTTGCAACCGACGGCGATGGCCACCGTCAGGTCCGGCGGGACGAGCCCCGCGGCCTCCGCGCCGAGGACCACGGCCGCGGCCGCCAGCGCGAGCGTCGTGCTGCGGGTCAGCCGGCCGTATCCTTTGAACGGGACCATGCCCCGAACCTAGCCGCTCCCCGGCCCATGGGCACAAAAAAAGACCCCGGTTACCCGGGGTCTGTCTTGGTCCGTGCGGACGAGGCTTAGTTGCCGGCCTTGTCGAGGAGGTCGCCGAGACTGTTGAAGTCTCCGCTGCCCGACGACGAGGAGGACGAACCGCCGGCCGAGGGGGCCGGGGCGCCGCCGGTCGACGGGCCCTTGATGCGGTCGTAGCTGGTGATTTCGGCCTGCAGGCGCTCGGCGTCGTAGTTCGCGGCCTTGATCGAGAGACCGATGCGACGGTCTTCCTTGTCGATCTTGATGACGCGGGCGGTGACGTCCTGGCCGACCTTGACGACGTCCTTGACGTTCTCCACGCGCTGTTCGGCGAGCTGGGAGACGTGCACGAGGCCGTCGATCTCGTCGGAGAGCTCGATGAAGGCGCCGAAGTTCGCGATCTTGGAGACCTTGCCGTTGACGAGGTCGCCGATGCGGTACTTGCGGTCGATCTCGGACCACGGATCGGTCTGGGTCTGCTTGACGCCCAGGGAGATGCGCTGCTGGTCGACGTCGACGTCGAGCACGATGGCTTCCACGTCGTCGCCCTTCTTCATGACTTCGGCCGGGTTGTTGATGCGGCGGGTCCAGCTCATGTCGGACACGTGCACCATGCCGTCGATGCCGTCTTCCAACTCGACGAAGGCGCCGTAGTTGGTGAGGTTGCGCACCTTGCCGCGGACGCGGGCGCCCACCGGGTAGTTGTGGCGGACCTTCTCCCACGGATTGGTCTCCAGCTGGCGGATGCCGAGCGAGATCTTCTGCTCTTCCTTGTTGAAGTTGAGGATGACCGCGTCGACTTCCTGGCCGACCTTGAGGATGTCCGACGGCTTCTGGACGCGCTTGGTCCAGGAGAGTTCGGAGACGTGGACGAGGCCTTCGACGCCGCCTTCGATCTCGATGAACGCACCGTAGGCGACGAGGTTGACGACCTTGCCGTGGACCTTCTGGCCGACGGGGTAGCGCTTCTCGATGCCTTCCCAGGGGTTAGGCTGGGTCTGCTTGAGGCCGAGGGAGACGCGTTCGCGCTCGCGGTCGACTTCGACGACCATGACGGTGATTTCTTCGCCGACCTTGACGACTTCGCTCGGGTGGCCGATGCGGCCCCAGGACATGTCGGTCACGTGCAGCAGGCCGTCGAGACCGTCGAGGTCCACGAACGCGCCGTAGTCGGTGATGTTCTTGACGACGCCGCGGCGGACGACGCCGGGCTTGACCTCCTCGAGGAGCTTGCGACGGCTTTCGCCGCGCTGTTCTTCGATGAGTTCGCGACGGGAGACGACGAGGTTCTTCTTCTCCTTGTTGATCTTGATGATCTTGAAGTCGAAGGTCTGGCCCACGAACTGTTCGAGGTTCTTGGGCGGGTTGACGTCGATCTGGGAGGAAGGCATGAACGCGTCGACGCCGACGGAGACGATGAGGCCTCCTTTGACGATGGACTTGACGCGGCCCTGGACGATGGAGCCTTCCTGGCAATTGGCTTCGATGCTCTCCCACTTGCGGATCTGTTGGGCGCGATCGTAGGAGACGGTCGGGGTGCCGTCCTTGTTCTCAAGCTTCTCGAGGTAGACCTCGAGCTGCATGCCGACCTGGACTTCGGCCATGTCGGGGAATTCACCCTGGGGGATGAATCCTTCGGATTTGCCGCTGATGTCCACGACGACGAACTTGTCTTCGCGGATTTCGGTGACCGTGGCGGTGATCACGGAGTGTTGCTTGAGCGCGCCGAAATTGGATTCGGCGAGCAGTTTTTCCATTAGGCTCATGTTGTTTTCGGACTGTTTGTCCTGGCCGTCGCGGAGGACGTTGCCAGGGTTTGGTTGGTTTTTGGTTTTTCCCTCCGGAGATTCCGCTGACACATGCCGGCGGGTCGAAAGGAAGGTCTAACGAACCGTCCGCCCGCCGGGTTGGCAAGCGGATTCTGGCCCATTGAAGAGGGGAAACCGGCCTTAGCGGCCGGCTTTGGCCGCCGGGCGGACCCGGCTGGCATAGTCACC